>NZ_BAAAYN010000046.1:0-46991 GCF_039536245.1 Cryptosporangium minutisporangium
ACGTTGGTCTCGTAGTCGCTCATGGCCTTCGCTCCTGCAGTGAGTCGGGGGTACTTCCGCCGGCCGGAGTGTTCTCCGCCGTGCTGTTGAGGAAGACGCTACGGGTGGCGGCAGCAGCTGTTCTCCCGGAAACGTGCCAACCCCCTCCACCGGTTCGACGGGCGGCCCGCTTTCCACTAGTCGGACCCGGTTCCGGCCCCGGCTCGTGCCACCACTTCCTCGGTCGTCAGCGGGCTCTTCGGGTGGTAGCTCAGGCACAGCGGCGTCTGTACCTTGACGAACGAGGATGCATCGGGCGCGGCGTAGAACTGCCCAGTGCCCAGCCGTCCGACGTCCGGAACGCTGCCACCCTTCGCCTTCGCCATCTCCTGGGCCGCGCTGATCTGCACCGGCGCGTTGAGAAGCCCGAAGAACTGGGTCGCCGCGTTGCCCGGGATCCGGTTGTGCAGCCCCTTGGGTGCCTGGGTCGCGAAGACGAGACCGAGCCCGTACTTCCGGGCCTGCGACGCGAGCGCCAGCGTGCTCTGCGTGCACGCGGTCATCGCCCCGGACGGTGCCAGCGTCTGCGCCTCGTCCATCACGAACAGGCCTCCGAGTGGCCGGTCACCCGCCGGATTCTTCTTCACCCAGGCGAAGAGCGCCATCTGCAGCTGGTTGACGAAGCTCTGCCGCTGCTCGTCGGAGGCGAGCCCGACCAAGCTGATCACCGACACCCGAGCGCGCTTCCCCGGCGGCGGCGTCAGGAGCACTCCCGGGTCGACCGGGGTGCCCTGCCCACCGAACAACGGATCGTTGACGACCGCCGCGTTGAGGTCCTGCGCGAGCTCGGCCGCGATCCTCTCGGCGTTGTCGAGCCGGCTGGCCTCGTCCGGGAACGCCGCCAGTACCCCGATGAACTCCCGCAGCGTGACGAAGCCGCTGCGGGCGAAGAACCGCAGCGCCTCGGTGAGGACCGCCCGCCCCCGAACCGCTCGTGCCGCGCCCCCGTCCACCCGGGCGCGCGGAGCCAGGGTCGCGACCGCCGCGTCGATCGCGGCGTCGAACTCGTCCGGATCGTCGCGGACGCTGGCGAAGTCGGGCAGCGGCTGGAAGCTCAGCGCCCGGCCGGCCTGACGCCGCGGCGTCCAGACGACGACGTCGGTGCCGTCCAGGTACGCCGCGGCCTTGTCCGCGTCACCGGGCCCCCAGCCCGGCGGTGTCACCGGCCAGGCGTCACCGAGCCGGGCGAGGTCGTTGTTCGGGTCCAGGACGATCGAGGAGACGCCCTGGAGCGCGGACTCCTCCACCAATCGTCGGATCAGCACGGTCTTGCCGGATCCGGACCCGGCGAAGATCGCGGTGTGCTTCCGCAGGGACTCCAGGTCCACGCTGATCGGAGCCCCGCCCTCGATCGCCCGCCCGACGACGATGTGCGGGACCGCCGGAAGGGGCTCTGGGGTTGGCACCGGATCGGGGCGGTCCACGGTCGTCCTCCCGTGGCCTGCGGACGGGTCGGACAGGGCAGTCAGGTCGGACAGGGCGTCGCGCAAGAACCCGACTCGGTCCGTCGGCCGACGGCTGGTGAGCCAGGCCTGGAGATGGTTCGGACTCTCCTCGAGCAGCACTCGAAGAGCGGCCAGTACCTGGAGGTCCTCCTTCGGCACTTTTGGATCGCGTCCGCCTTTGTCGTAGAACGCGTCCAGCTCCTGCCGGGTCTTCGATCCCGGCTTCGCCTTCCAATCCGCGTTACGCAGCAGGAACAGCCGGCGCTTCGGCACGCCTTGGGAGAGTCCTGACATCGTGCACGCCGCCCGGATCCGGGTCAGGGCGGCGACGGGGTGCTGCGCCGAGATCGCGCGGAACGCCCAGTGCGCTTCGTCCTCGGTCGCCTCGTCGAGCGTGAGTCGTAGACGCGCGTGCAGCGGCGGCTTGACGCCCGGCAGCGGGTCGAACGAGAACCGCTTCTCGGCGTCCTCCTGTTCCAGGATCCATGCCTCCAGCCCGGCGTTGAGCAGGGCGGGCATCACCGCGTCCTCGGTGGATTGGGCGAGTGCGTGGCTGACGTCCGCGGACGCGATCAGTTGCTCGAACCGTTGGTCGAGCGCCTCCATGGAATCGGGCGAGATCGGGACCGGACCGGGATCGGACACCGTCTCGACGAGTGCGGTGAGCTCGGTGACCTCGCCCCGGTCGACGCAGGCACGGATGTGCTGGTCGACGCGTTTCAGCAGTTCGCGGGGCGTGAACTGGCCGGCTTCGGCGAACGCGGACGGGTCGATCGGCCAGGTCGGGTACGGCGGCTCGAACCGGACCCGCCGGTAGTAGCGATCGAACCGCTTCTCGATCAGGGCCCGCCCGAACTCTTCGGTGGGAATCGACTGCAGGTGCGGCGTGACGCGGAAGCGGTCCTGGACGGTGTCGATCGCCTCTTCGGTGATGAGTATCCACGTGGTGGGCGTGCAGGTGAGGACCGTCAGCGTCCGACGGGTGCTCTCCCGGAGCGACATCAGGCCTTCGGCGATCTGGTCCAGCGCCGCGTTGTCCACGGTCGCGCCCGAGCCGGCGGACTTCGCCCCGGTCGTGGCGGACGTGACGATCGGGTCGATCTGGTCGACGGCGACGACGCTCGGCCCGGTCAGCGCGAGCAGGCGGGACAGGTCGCGGACGATGATCCGCGCGCTCTTCACCATCCGGCCGATGCCCCAGGCGGCGCGCTCACCGGTCTCGTCCGGCTGCGACAGCAGGAAGTTCTGGCCGACGTCCTGCGCCTGCAGGTCGAAGGAGCCGTACAGCACGAGCGCGCGTGCGGTGTCCTGGCAGTCCCGCGCGATCTGAGGGTCGACGCTCTGCAGCGCGCGGATGAACGACGTGAGCGCGGCCTCGGTGAGCGGCTCCTCGCCGATGACCTGTGGGAGAAGTTCCGGGGCCAACCCGCCCTCGTCGGCCAGGCGCGTCAGCAGCGTCTGGAGCTGGGGCTCGCGACGCTTCACCCGACGGGTCAGCCCGTCGAGAATCGACATCACGGTGCTCGGCCAGAACGCCGCGGGGTCGACGAGGCTGATCAGGAAGAAGTAGCCGTCGCGGCTCTGGACCTGCTCGCGGAGCCAGCCCATCAGATGGGTCTTTCCGGTGCCGCGCTGTCCCTGGATGACGACGCCGAGCGGGCTGCTTCCGCTGCTGTCGAAAGCGTCCTCCAGGCCGTCGAGCACGGCGTCGATCGCACGCGTGTGCAGCCCGTCCACATGGAACGGGTTGGGATTCCAGACGTCGTCCTGGGTCGGTGCCGAGCTCAGCCGGACCGTGCGCAGGGCGCGTAGCTCGGTGTCGCTCATGCGCCCTCGATCGCGATCAGGTGCTTCTTCTGATTGCCGATGACGACCGCCGCCGCCTTCTCGGGCTTCGACAGCGACTTCTTGTTCATCTCCGGGACCAGCGTGACGTCGGGAGCGCTGTTGAGGGCGATCAGCGCGGTGTCGACGTCGGCGCGGGGGACGTCGCCCAGTTGCTGGCGCAGGGCCGACAGCAGCACCCATCCGTTCGGCCCGTCGGTGAGCCGCCAGTAGGTACCCCGGATGCGCTCCGCCACGTCGGCCGGAGCCTCTTCGGCCGGAGCCTCTTCGGCCGGAGCCTCTTCGGCTCCGTCGGCCGGAGGCTCCACGTCCGAGACGTCGGTCGAGGGCGCGCGGAAGAGGTCGAACAGCCGAAGATCAGTGCGCGCCAGGTAGCGGTCGAGCTGCGCGGCGAAGCCCAGCGCGACCGCCCGGCCCCACCGTCCGGTCGGCAGGTCACCGGTCAACTCCGTCCGGGCCCGCGCCCAGCCCTTCTCCTCGAGCTCGTGGAAGATCTGGTTTCCGAACCCGGCCACTTTCCCCGAGCTGACGAGCTTGAGGTCGTTGAGCCGGGCCTTGTCCTTGCCGGTCAGCGTCACCCCGAAGCGATCCTTGAGATCGTTGTTCCCGACCTGCGCGGTGACCGCCAGCAGGAGAAGCAATGCGGCGCGCTGCTGGGTGGTCAGGGCGTCATTCGACATGGCTGGATCCTTCCGAGCGTCCCTCGACGCGTCGCGTGGTGAGGAAGAGTTCGAGCTGATGGGCGACGGCGTTGACGTCACCGAGCACCTGGTCGTTGGTGAAGCGCAGAACGGCGTAGCCCGCGGTCTGGAGGAGGACGTCACGCGCGCGGTCCGCCGCGTACTGGACCTGCCTCCGGTGCTCCGGGCCGTCGATCTCCACCGCGGTGCGTTCGGCCGCCCAGAGGAGGTCGACGCGGATCGGACTGATCAGTGGGCCGAAGGAGAACGTCTGGTTCCAGGCGCGGCCGCCGGCCCAAGCGTGGCCGGCCAGCACCTTCTCCAGTAGGCACTCGGCGACGCTGTTCGGGTTGGGCTGTCCGGCCAGCGCGGGAAGCGCCAGTGCCCCGGTCCGCGCGGCGCGGTCCGACACATCGTCGGGTGCTTGCCCGGTGAGTGCCTCCACGGCGGCCGGAAGCCGAACGCGCTGCGAGTGAATGCGGTCGACGGCCGGGAACGCGGCGCCGGTGAGCCACACGCCTCCGAGCGCGCCGCGGAACGCGAGCCACTCGACGGCGGCCACCAGCGCGGACTGCTGGGTGGCTGGTAGGCCGTCCGGCACCTCGACGACGAGGACGACGTCGGCTCGGGCATAGGCGGCTTCGAGGACGCGGACCAAGCCGGCGGCGCGGATTTCCGGTGGGAAGGACGCGGCCGAGCGGGTGCCGGTCAGCGCGCGGGCGGCGAGGTCGGCGAGGAAAGGGCCGAAGTGATGGGTGCGACCGGCCAGACGAGACGCGAGAAGCCGGACCGCCGGAACGTTGGCGCCTCCCGGCCCGGAAATCCCCTCGGCGTCGGGAAGCCACGCCGGGAACAGCGCGACCGCGGCCTCCTCGAGCGCATCGAGAACTTCGCCGACGATCGCGGCCTGCGTGGCGGTGGTGATCGGCCGGTAGGTGACGACGACCGGTGCGTCGGCCGGAAGCGGATCGAGAGCGACGGTCAGCGCGTCAGCGTCCACATCGTCGAGGTGGACGACTCGACCACGGGGTAACGACGTCCACCACGCCCCGACCGACCCCACCCGTACTCCCCGTCGCCCCCGAGGCCTTGCCGAATGGCTAGGCCGCTGACCCGCACTGTCCACGATGGCAGGTGCTGGGCGGTCTGGCGTGGGCGGGACGGGTTATGTGCCGGAGAGTCGACCGGCGTACCCGCCGTTCGTCACCGAACTCCGTCCGGCCGGTGGAGGGCCCCGGACACGAAACCGCCCCGCCCGGAGGGGATGGGCGGGGCGGGGTTCCGGTTGGATCAGGCCTTCGCCTTGGCCTTGCGCTTGGTCTTCTTGGCGTCGCGCTTCATCGCCTTACCGGTGCTCTTGGCCTCGCTCTTGGCGGTCTTCGCGGTCTTCTTCACGTCCCGCTTCACGGCCTTACCGGTCGCCATCGTGATCCGCCCTTCGTCGAAAAACCTGACGATCGTCGGCTACCCGCGGTGACCCCGTGCGGAAACCTCCGGCGCGGAAAAGCTGTCGACGCCGCGCGGCACCGGTGGCGTCGTGACCCTCCCGATCATGGCGCCACTGTGGAGAGTCCGGACGGACCACGCCGCCGGTCCGGCGCCGTGCGATCCGCTCGGCCCACTCCCGGTGCGCGCAGCGTCGGACGTGATCGTGTCGTGCGTCCGGAAGTGAGGGAACAGGAAGGGAACTCCGCCTGCGGCGAGTGGCGCATTCCCCGCGCCGAGCGGTCCGCCATGATCGGTTCAGCGGCGATCTGTGTAACCGAACGGCAACACTCACTTGACCTGCTCCGTGTTAACGCTAACAATCACGGCCAGCGCGGTGACTCAGGCCACAACCTACCTGGGGCACGGGTGTCGCTGGGATGCCCACGCGGGAACGGAGGCGGAGCTGTGGTCGAGTCGACCGTGAGACCGGTGGACGGTCGCGACTCCACCGGTGTCGACGACCAGCCGGCCGACCCCGCAGAGCGTCGGGTCGTCATGGCGGACGTCGCGCGCCTGGCCGGGGTTTCCCACATGACCGTGTCGCGGGTCCTCAACGACAGCACGGCGGTGAGTGCGACGACCCGCGCGCGGGTCCGAGCGGCGATGACGACGCTCGGCTACCGCCCGAACACGGCCGCACGCGCCCTGGCGACCGGCCGCACGCGCCAGCTCGGCGTGGTGAGCGTCAACACGACGCTGTTCGGCCCGGCGTCGATGCTGGTGGCGATCGAGCGGGCCGCTCGCGACGCGGGCTACGCGGTGAGCATCGCAAGCCTGCGCGAGCCGGACCAGCGGTCGCTCGACGAAGCGTTCGACCACCTGACCGCCCAGTCCATCGAGGGCATCGTCGCGATCACGCCGCGCGCCGGTATCGCCGCCGCGTTACGCCAGGCGCCGCGGGGCGTTCCGCTGGTGGCGGTGGAGGGCGGCGAGGGCCCGATGCCGACCGTCGCGGTGGACCAGTACCTCGGTGCGGTCCGGGCCACCCGGCACCTGATCTCGCTGGGGCACCGGCGGATCGCCCACATCGCCGGCCCGGACGACTGGCACGAGGCGGGTGAGCGCGAGCGCGGATGGCGCGACTCGCTGTCCGCCGCCGGGCTGGAGCCGACCGCGCCGCTCCGCGGTGACTGGAGCCCGCGCGCCGGGTACGAAGCGGGCCGGGCGCTGGCCGAGCGTCGGGAGCACACCGCGGTGTTCGTCGCGAACGACCAGATGGCGATCGGCGTGCTGCGGGCGTTCGCGGAGGCCGGTATCGACGTGCCGGGCGACGTGAGCGTCGTCGGATTCGACGACATCCCCGAGGCGGCGTACTTCGCGCCGCCGCTCACCACGCTCCGGCAGGACTTCGGCGAGGTCGGCCGGCGCAGTCTCGCGCTGCTGGTCGAGCAGGTCGAGGGTGCACCCCGCTCGGACAAGCGGATCGTGATACCGCCGGACCTGGTGGTGCGCGACAGTACGGCGCCGCCGGGACTCGCGTCCGGCGCGAACTGAACAGACCTCAGCCACCGACCAGGGAGGTGACCATGGCTGATGCACGAGATGTTAACGCTCACAAATATGTGGTCGGCGTGGATTTCGGGACGTTGTCCGGGCGTGCGCTGGTAGTGCGTGTCGCGGACGGTGTCGAGGTGGGTACGGCCGTGCACCCGTACTGGCACGGGGTGATCGATTCGGCCCTGCCGGTGACCGGTGCGGTGTTACCGCCGGACTGGGCGCTGCAAGAGCCGGGGGACTGGCTCGACGTGCTGCGCACGGCGGTGCCGGCCGCGGTGGCGAACGCGGGAATCGATCCGGCCGACGTGATCGGGATCGCGACGGACTTCACCGCCTGCACGGTGTTGCCGACGACGTCCGACGGGACGCCGCTGTGCCGCGTAGCGGGGTTCGAGGGTCAGCCACACGCCTATCCGAAGCTCTGGAAGCACCACGCGGCGCAGGGCCAGGCCGACCGGATCAACGCTCTGGCGCACGAACGCGGTGAGCCGTGGATCAATCGTTACGGCGGCAAGATCTCCAGCGAGTGGGAGTTCGCGAAGGGCCTGCAACTGCTGGAGGAGGCTCCGGACGTCTACGCGGCGACCGAGCGGTGGATCGAGGCGGCGGACTGGATCATCTGGCAGTTGTGCGGCGTCGAGACCCGGAACCGGTGCACGGCGGGGTACAAGGGCATCTTCCAGGACGGCGTCTGGCCGTCGCCGGAGTACCTGGCGGCGCTCAACCCCGGGTTCGCCGACTTCGTGACCGACAAGATCGAGCATCCGCTCGCGTCCCTCGGCGACCGCGCCGGAGGGCTGACCGCGCAGGCCGCGGAGTGGACCGGCCTGCCCGAAGGCATCGCGGTGGCGGTCGGCAACGTCGACGCGCACGTCACCGCCCCGGCCGCCCGCGCGATCGCCCCCGGGCAGCTGCTCGCGGTGATGGGCACCTCGACCTGTCACGTGATGAACGGGGAGACGCTCGCCGAGGTGCCGGGCATGTGCGGCGTCGTCGACGGGGGGATCGTCGCCGGGCTCTACGGCTACGAGGCCGGGCAGTCGGGCGTCGGGGACATCTTCGGCTGGTTCGTCGACAACCAGTTACCGCCCGCCTACCACGACGCCGCGGCGAAGAAGGGCCTGGACCCGCACGAGTACCTGTCCCGGCTCGCCGCCGAGCAGCCGGTCGGCGCGCACGGCCTGCTCGCGCTGGACTGGCACAACGGCAACCGGTCGATCCTCGTCGACCACGAACTGTCCGGCGTGCTGATCGGCGCGACCCTGGCGACCAAGCCGGAGGACATCTACCGGGCGCTGGTCGAAGCGACCGCGTTCGGGACCCGGATGATCGTCGACGCGTTCACCGACGCCGGCGTCCCCGTCGACGAACTCGTGGTGGCCGGCGGGCTGCTCAAGAACCGGTTCGTGATGCAGGTCTACGCCGACGTCACCAACCGGCCGCTGTCGATCATGACCACCGAGCAGGGCCCCGCGCTCGGCTCGGCGATCCACGCTGCGGTCGCCGCCGGCGCCTACCCCGACGTCCCCACCGCGTCGGCCGCGATGGGCCGGGTGAAGCGGGCCGCCTACCGCCCCGACCCGGCCCGCGCCAAGGCCTACGACGCCCTCTACGCCGAGTACCGCACCCTGCACGACTACTTCGGCCGCGGCACCGAACCCGGCGGCAACGACGTCCTCCACCGCCTTCGCCGCATCCGGAACGAGGCCCGCGCATGAGCACGATCGCCGACCTCCGGAAAGAGCTCGTCGGGCTGCACCACGAGTTGATCCGCTGGAATCTCGTCGTCTGGACGGCCGGAAACGTCTCCGCCCGGGTTCCGGGCGAGGACCTGTTCGTGATCAAACCCAGCGGCGTCTCCTACGACGACCTGACCCCGGAGTCGATGGTGGTCTGCGACCTCGAGGGTCGTCTGGTCGAGGGGGACCTGTCCCCGTCGAGTGACACCGCCGCACACGCCTACGTCTACCGGCACCGGCCGGACGTCGGGGGAGTAGTGCACACCCACTCCACGTACGCGACGGCGTGGGCGGCGAGGGGTGAGCCGATCCCCTGCGTGTTGACCGCGATGGCCGACGAGTTCGGCGGCGAGATCCCGATCGGGCCGTTCGCGATCATCGGCGACGACTCGATCGGCCGCGGCATCGTCGCGACCCTGGAGAACCACCGCTCGCCGGCCGTCCTGATGCGCAGCCATGGCCCCTTCACGATCGGTAAGGACGCGAAGGCCGCGGTGAAGGCGGCGGTGATGTGCGAGGACGTGGCTCGAACGGTCCACATCGCGCAGTCGGCGGGCCCGGTCGAACCCGTCGACAAGGCGTCGGTCGACCGGCTCTACGACCGGTACCAGAACGTCTACGGCCAGCACTGAGCGCTAGCGGCTCGGGGTCCACGCTCGGGGTTTCCGCCCGGCGTGGGCCCCGACGTCGCGCTGCCGGTGCGCGAGGGCTCGCTCCGTCCCGTGGGCGAATTTCCCGAAAAGCCGCCTCATGGCGGGGCGCGGAACGTGGTTCTCCCGAAAGGTCGCCTCCCGGAGCGCTTCGAGAGGTGGTCTTCCCGAAAATCGGCCCCGGCGTCGGGCTCGCGATGCGGCTCGGTGTTTCGACTGATCTCGGCGCGGCAAGTACCTGAGCGGTATGCACCGTTTTGGGAACTTCGGGGGTGGCTGTGAACGGGCCGGAGCACTACTTGCACGCACAGAAGTACGCGACCGAGTCGGCCACCGACAAGGAGCCCGAGTGGATGGCGGCCCACGCCGCGCTCGCCCAGGTCCACGCGACGCTCGCGCTCACGGCCGCGATCGCGGAATTCGGCGACACCCGGAGCGGGGTGGGGCGGGTGGCCAGCGACTGGACCGGCTGGCGGAACGCCGGAGCAGTGCTCTCTCCGACCGCGAACCCCAGCCCGCTGGAGTAAGCGCAACGGCGCTCCGCGCGGACCGCCGGGTGGCTGCCCGCGACCGACCAGTCGCGCGTTACGGACCTGTGGCCGGACTCGTTCGCCGATAAGCGTCCGACCGTCGCCGAACGGCTGAGTGGCTTTGCGAGGGCTGGGCCGGACTCGTCCGAAGCTGGCCGTTCGGCTAGGGCCGTCGGGTTAGGTGTCTACGGACGTTCGGTCCTGGGGCCGCGTCGCCTTCGATTCGTAGCATCGCCGGATGTCTTATCCGCCGCAGTTTCAGCAGCGTCGCTCAGGTCTGAAGCCTCTGCATTGGGTGCTCATCGGGCTGGGCGGCGTGATCGTTCTCTTCTGCGGGCTCTGTGGCGTCGCCGGAGTGATCGACTCCGGCACCGACCCGGCCCCGAGCGCGAGCGTCGCCGCGGCGACGCAGTCGCCGAGTGCGGCCGTGCCGTCCGCCACTACGGAGTCGCCGTCGCCGTCCCCGAGTGGTACCACCGGCGCGCCGCTCGTCGGTGACGAGGTGATCGGCTCCGAGAGCAGTGCCGACGCCGACGCGGACGTGGATCGGCAGCCCGCTTCGGACGCTGCTCCGACCACGCGCCGAGCGGTACCAGCGCCGGCGCGGACGACGTCGGCCCCGAAGCCGGCCCCGGCGAAGACGACCAGCGGCAGCAACAGCGGCTCGGTCTACTACAAGAACTGCACCGCCGTGCGCGCTGCGGGCGCGGATCCGATCCGGGTCGGCGATCCGGGATACGCCAAGCACCTCGACCGGGACGGCGACGGCGTCGGCTGCGAGTAAGAGCCGGCGGCGCGAGGGCCTCTCGATCGGTGCGAGTAGGCCCTCGCCAGGTCAGATGCGGCCGAGGATGCGGTCGACCGTGACTTCGAGGACGACGCGCAGGGGGTTTTCCCGCGGCGTGCGGTACCGGGCGGCGTACCGTCGCTCGGCGTCGGCCACCCGCTCGGGGTCGGACACGACCTCGACGGTTCCCTCCAGCGTCAACCAGCGTCCGCCGTCGACCTGACAGAGCGCCGCCCGCTTCGTCTCCCGGGCGTTCGCCGCCTTCCGGGACGGGCCGGAGCAGATGACGCGCGCGAGGCCGACATCGGCGTCCCAGGTGAAACCGACCGGGGTGACGTGCGGCGAACCGTCCGTCCGCAGCGTGGTCAGCGTGGCCAGGTGCCGCTCGGTGAGGAACTCGAGGGCCGAGGGCGGCAGGTCCGCCGGGTCGAAACGCACTGGTCGAGCCTACTCAAGCCTTCCGCTGACCGCTCAGCGCAGCAGGGCGTCCACCACGAGGTCGAAGTAGTCCGGCTCGGCCGCCGGCCCGGTCAACTCGTCCGGCGCGGTGTGGGCGAGTTGCACGTGGCCGAGGTAGGCGGTGTAGGCGAGCACCGCGCGCTGCCTCGCCTCGCGCTCGGCGAAGCCGACCGCGGCGAACACGCTGGTCACGTACGCCATCCGGCGGGCGGTCACGCGGCTGAGCACCGGCGCCACTCGCGGGTCGTCGGCGTTGCCCAGCAGCGTGAGCTCCACCCCGTTGCTGGTCGCGCCGGTGACGACGTGGCGGAACAGTCGCCGCAGCCGCAGTATCGGGTCGGGCTCGGCGTCCATCGCCGTGATGATCGCCTCGGTGAGTTCCTCCCACCGGGTGAGCGCGGCCTCCACCAGCGCGTCCCGGTTGGGGAAGTGCCAGTAGAAGCTGCCCTTCGTCGCACCCAGGCGAGCGGCGATCGGTTCGACCGCCACACCGGGCAGCCCGCGCTCCCCGAGGACGAGGAGCGCCTCGGTGGCCCAGTCGTCGGCGGTGAGGGTCCGGGAGCGAGCGGAGCCGGCGTCTTTACGCACGCCCGTACGCTACCGTATGGTCATTCCATACGGCACCGTATGGAGGCTCCCGTGCGCAACGTCCACTCCCGCGAACTCGCTGCTTCACCCAGCGCGGTCGCACCGCTCATCGACGGCCTTGCCGGCCCCGACGACGCGTTCTGGCCCACCGGTTGGCCGCCGCTCCGCTTCGACGGTCCGCTCGGCGTCGGCGCCTCCGGCGGGCACGGTCCGATCCGGTACTCGGTCACCGAGTACGAGCCCGGCCGTCGGCTCCGCTGTGCGTTCGATCCGGCGATCGGCGTCCGCGGCTACCACGAGTTCCGGGTCGAGCCGATGGACGTGGGGCGCGTCCGCCTCGTCCACGAGATCGACGCCGCTCTCCGCGGCGGGATGCGGCTCGGATGGCCGCTCGCCATCCGCTGGCTGCACGACGCGCTGATCGAGGACGCGTTCGACAACGCCGAGCGCGTGACCACCGGCGCGGTCGCCAGCCCGCACCGCTGGTCGCTCTGGGTCCGGCTCCTCCGCAAACGGGGCGGCCGCCGTCCGATGCGCGTCGCCGGAGCCGGCGGCGAGACCCGCAGCCGCGGCCCGGTCGCGGTCGCCGTTCCCGACCGAGCCTCCGCCGATTTCGGGCCGGCCGACCTCGCCGACGCCTACGCGGTGCGGTTGAAGCCGGGGATGCCGCACGATGCGGCGACGTGGCTGGACGCCACCTTCGGCAACCCGCCCGGCTGGGTGCGGGCGGCGATGGGGATCCGGCAGGCCGCCGTGCCGTTGCTCGGCATCGAGCGGGCACCCCGCGACACGTTCCGGCCGAGCGCGCTCACCGAGCGAACCGCCACCATCGACGCGGACGCGAACCACCTGGTGTTCCGGGCCGAACTCGTGGTCGACGACCGGAACGTCACGGTGGCGACGCTGGCCCGCGCCCACAACCGGCGCGGACGCGCGTACCTCGCGGTGGTCGAGCGGGTACACCCGCTGGTGATCCGCGCGATGCTGCGCCGCGCGACGGTCGCCGTCGCCCGCGGTTAGCGCTGGCGGGCCCGGCGTCGTTCGGCGCCGGGCCGCCGGCAGACCTCGCCGCAGGAGCGCGCTCACGCCTCCCGGAACGCGGCGAGGATCTCGTCGGCGGCGAGGGCCGGTGTCAGCGTGCCCTCGGCGACCTGCTGCTCGACCTTCGGCGCGATCTCCGCGACGCGGGCATGATCGCGCAACGACGCGAGCAGCCGATCTTGCACCATCGTCCAGACCCAGCGCACCTGCTGTTCCCGTCGGCGGGCCTCCAGCGCGCCGGACGCCGCCCGGGTGTCCTGGTGCCGGACGATCTGCTCCCAGAGCTCCGTCAGCCCGGTGCCCTCGGCGGCGCTGCAAGTCAGCACCGGTACGTCCCACCCGCCGCGGTCACCGTGCAACAACCGCAGGGCCCCGGCCAACTCCCGGGCCGCCTTCCGGGCGTCGTTGACGTGCGGACCGTCGGCCTTGTTCACCGCGATGACGTCGGCCAGCTCCAGGACGCCCTTCTTGATGCCCTGGAGCTGGTCACCGGTGCGGGCGAGCGTGAGCAGCAGGAACGAGTCGACCATCTCGGCCACCGTGGTCTCGGACTGCCCGACACCGACGGTCTCCACCAGCACGACGTCGTACCCGGCGGCCTCGACGACGACCATCGCCTCCCGGGTGGCCTTCGCGACGCCGCCGAGCGTTCCCGCGCTGGGGGAGGGGCGGACGAACGCGTTCTCGTCCACGGCCAGGCGGGCCATCCGGGTCTTGTCGCCGAGGATGCTGCCGCCGGTCCGGGTCGACGACGGGTCGACGGCCAGTACCGCGACGCGATGACCGGCCGCCGTGAGCGAGATCCCGAGCGCGTCGATGAACGTCGACTTGCCGACGCCGGGCACGCCGGTGATGCCCACGCGGCGCACCGGCGGCGGGCCCGACGTCGGGGCTTGCACCGCCGCCGTCAGCCGGGTCAGCAGCTCCTGGGCCGCGATCCGGTGATCGGCGCGACGGGACTCCACCAGCGTGATCGCCCGCGCGATCCACGCCCGCTCACCGGCGAGCACGCCACGCGCGTACTCGTCCACGTTCGGCGCCGGCCGCGTCACCGCCCACCCCGCCTCGCGACGCTCCGGGCGGCGGCCCGCCGCCGGGCGTCCGCATACGCAGTGACCCGCGCCTGCGGGATCGGAGCAACCGTCACGGGTGCGCGGTCTCGGACGGGTCGGGGTGCCCGAGGCGGGTGCGCAGCTCGGCGAGCAGGCCGAGCGCCGCGTCGGCGATCACCGTGCCCGGCAGGAACACCGCTGAGGCGCCGAGTGCCGCGAGCGGTTCGACGTCCGCCGGCGGGATGACCCCGCCCACCACGATCATGATGTCGTCCCGCCCGAGCGCCGCCAGCTCGTCGCGCAGCGCCGGGACCAGCGTCATGTGCCCGGCCGCCAGCGTGCTCACCCCGACGATGTGGACGTCGGCCTCCACGGCCTGCCGCGCCACCTCCGCCGGGGTCTGGAAGAGCGGGCCCACGTCGACGTCGAAGCCGAGGTCGGCGAAGGCCGAGGAGATGACCTTCTGCCCGCGGTCGTGGCCGTCCTGCCCCATCTTGGCGACGAGGATCCGCGGCTGCCGTCCCTCGGCGCGCTCGAAGTCCGCCGTCGCTTCCCGGGCAGCGGAAACGTTCCCCGCGCCCCCCGCCTCGTCCCGGTACACGCCGGAGATCGTACGGATCTGGCCGGCGTGGCGGCCGTACACCTTCTCCAGTGCGTCGGAGATCTCGCCGACCGTGGCCTTGTGCCGGGCGGCGTCCACGGCCAGGGCGAGCAGGTTCTCGTCCAGACCCGGACCGCGATGGCCGTTGATCGCGGCGTCCGCGGCCTTGGTGAGCGCCGCCAGCGCGTCCTCGACCGCACGCGGATCCCGCTCCGCGCGGAGCCGCTCGAGCTTCTCGATCTGTTCGCGGCGCACCTCGGCGTTGTCGACCCGGAGCACCTCGATCGGCTCGTCCGCATCCGGCCGGTAGCGGTTGACGCCGATCACCGGCTGGCGGCCGGAGTCGATCCGGGCCTGCGTGCGGGCCGCCGCCTCCTCGATCCGCAGCTTCGGGATGCCCTCGTTGATCGCGCGGGCCATGCCGCCCGCGGCCTCGACCTCCTGGATGTGGCCCCAGGCCCGCTGCGCGAGGTCGTGGGTGAGCCGCTCGACGTAGGCCGAACCGCCCCACGGGTCGATCACCCGCGTGGTACCGGACTCGTGCTGCAGCACCAGCTGGGTGTTGCGCGCGATCCGGGCGGAGAAGTCGGTGGGCAGCGCGAGCGCCTCGTCCAGCGCGTTCGTGTGCAGCGACTGGGTGTGGCCCTGCGTCGACGCCATCGCCTCGATGCACGTCCGCACGACGTTGTTGAAGACGTCCTGCGCGGTCAGCGACCAGCCGGACGTCTGCGAGTGCGTCCGCAGGCTCAGCGACTTCGGGTTGGTGGCCCCGGCCTCCCGGGTCAGCCGCGCCCAGAGCAGGCGGGCGGCGCGCATCTTCGCGATCTCCATGAAGAAGTTCATGCCGATCGCCCAGAAGAAGCTCAGGCGCGGAGCGAACTTGTCGATGTCGAGCCCGGCGTCCTTCCCGGCCCGCAGGTACTCGACGCCGTCCGCGAGCGTGTACGCCAGCTCCAGGTCGGCGGTCGCTCCGGCCTCCTGGATGTGGTAGCCGGAGATCGAGATCGAGTTGAAGCGGGGCATCCGCTGCGACGTGTACGCGAAGATGTCGGAGATGATCCGCATGGACGGCTGCGGCGGGTAGATGTACGTGTTGCGGACCATGAACTCTTTGAGGATGTCGTTCTGGATGGTCCCGGCCAGCTGCTCCGGGGCGACACCCTGCTCCTCCGCGGCGACGATGTAGAGCGCGAGCACCGGGAGCACGGCGCCGTTCATCGTCATCGACACGCTCATCTTGTCCAGCGGGATGCCGTCGAAGAGCTGGCGCATGTCGTAGATCGAGTCGATCGCGACGCCCGCCATGCCGACGTCACCGGCCACTCGCGGGTGGTCGGAGTCGTAGCCGCGGTGCGTCGCGAGGTCGAACGCGACCGAGAGGCCCTTCTGACCGGCCGCGAGGTTGCGCCGGTAGAACGCGTTCGACGCCGATGCGGTGGAGAACCCGGCGTACTGCCGGATCGTCCACGGCTGGGTGGCGTACATCGTCGGGTACGGGCCACGCAGGTACGGCGCGATGCCCGGGTAGGTGTCGAGGAAGTCGAGCCCGTTCAGGTCCTCGGCCGTGTAGAGCGGCTTGACCGGGATGCCTTCCGGGGTGTCCCAGACCGGGGCCGCGGTCTTGTCGCCCGGCGCGCTTCGCAGCGCGCCCAGCTCGACGTTCGAGAAGTCCGGGATCGAGGTCATCGGGCCACCCCCAGGTCGTCGAGCGTCGTCGTCAGCACCGCGACCGCGTCGCACCCGCTGAATACATAATTATCGACGTCCGGCAGCGTGCCCTGTTTGCCCGCGAGCCAGACGCGGGCGGCCCCGGCGTCGCGCAGTGCGGCGGCAGCCGCCTCACCGTCCGAGGCGTAGATCTTGTCGGTCGAGCAGAGCACCGCGACCTTCGCCCCGCTCTCCCGGAACGCGGCGGCCAGCTCGTCCGGCCCGAGGCTCGGCCCGGCGGGAACGGTCTCGATACCACCGGCCTGGAAAAGGTTGGCGGCGAACGTGGCCCGCGCCGTGTAGGCGGCGAGCGGACCGAGCGTGGCGAGGAAGACCTTCGGGCGCTCGGCGGCGGCGTCGGCCGCGTCGCGCAGGGCTTCGAAGTCCTGGCTGTAGCGGTTGCGCGGCAGTCCACCGGTCGCCGGTGCCGGAGCCGGCGTGCGGACCGGCAGCTTCTCGGTCGGGTTCGGGAACTCGCTGACGCCGGTCAGCGGGTCACGGCGGTGGGCGATGTTCGTCCTGCGCTCGGCCCAGACCTCGGCGAGGGCGTTCTCCACGTGCCCGGACTGGAGCGCCGTGACGATCCCGCCGGCTTTCTCGATGCCGGTGAAGACGTCCCACGCCGTGCGGGCCAGCTCGTCGGTGAGGCTCTCGACGTACCAGGAGCCACCCGCCGGGTCGAGCACCCGCCCGAGGCTCGACTCCTCCAGGAGGAGGGACTGGGTGTTGCGGGCGATCCGGCGGCTGAACGCGTCCGGCAGGCCGAGCACCGCGTCGAACGGAGCGACGGTGACCGCGTCCGCGCCGCCGATGCCCGCGCCGAAGCAGGCCAGCGTCGTGCGGAGCATGTTCACCCACGGGTCGCGGCCGGCCATCATCGCGCCGCTGGTCACGGCGTGCTGCCGTTGCGGGCTCTCCGGGGAGCCGCTCACCTCGGCGACGCGGGCCCAGAGCCGACGCGCGGCACGCAGCTTGGCGATCGTGAGGAACTGGTCGGCGGTGGCGGCGTAGCGGAACTCCAGCTGGGCCAGCGCCTCCTCGACGCTCAGCCCGGCGTCGGTGAGTGCCCGCAGGTAGGCGACGCCGGTCGCGATCGAGAAGCCCAGCTCCTGGGCGTCCGACCCACCGGCGTCGTGGTAGACGGTCGCGTCGACGAGGCCCGCGCGGACGCCGGTCCCGGCGGTGCGTCGGGCGAGATCGGTGAGGACGTCCAACTCCACCCGCGCGCCCGTGCGGGCGGAGAGCCCGATCGGGTCGGCGCCCAAGTTCCCGCGCGCGCCGGCCGCAGGTGCCGCACCCGACTCGGCGCCCGCCGCCGTCGAGTCGGCCAGGCTGTCGGTCAGGCGGAGGAAGGTCTCGGCGGCGGCCCGGGTGTCGGGTCCGGCGTCGAGCGAGATCGGGGCGAGGTCGAGGTAGACGTCGGCGAGCACCTCGGGAAGTGCGTCGACCGGGATGCCCTCGGCGCCGAGCACGAGCCAGAGCGACGTGACGCCGTTCTTCAGGTCGGCGTCGATCGCGGCCTTCGTGGCGGCGACGTCCGGATCGGCGTGGCGCTGCCGGACGTCCCAGCCGCCGGGGCGCTCACCACCCTCGGCGGTGGTGTCCCGCAGGCGGTTGCCCCGGACGAACGGCGGGAACCCGGGGACGCCCGGATCGCCGGGTGCGTTCTCCGCGGTGTACAGCGGCGCGAGCCGGATTCCGTCGTACGTGGTGGTGGCGAGCAGATCGTCGACCGCCTCGGGCGGCGTCTCGTCGGTCGCGGCCCGGGACTTGCGCAGGACGCCCAGCGCGAGTTCCTGCCAGCGTGCCCGATCGACCGGCTCGAAGCCGGCGGCCAGCGCGAGTGGACTCTTCTCGGACGGCACCGTCATGCCCGGATGGTAGAGCGACTCCGGTCAGCGCTGACTGAAGTGTGGCCCGGGTAACCGGTCGCGGCGCGCTGGATCGGTTAACTCTGTCGTCGCCGCGGACGGTGCGCACTCGGTGCCCCCGGAGGGACGCCGAAGGTGCAGCGTTCGGTCGGATCTGTCGGGTAGGTGACACGGCCCCATCCCCGGGGCGCGGGGCCGCGAACACGGGATGCGACGTCACCCGGCGTCGTGGCCACGTCCACGCGGCGCGGTCCTTCCGGCACCGAAGGACGCCTGATGCTCCACCACTCAGCCGGACGCGCCGCGTCCGGACTCCGTACCCCCGCACGGCGGCGGGTGTGGGCGGCGGTCACCGCCGCCCTCGCGCTCACCGCGTTGGGGCTCCCCGCGCTCGCGCCCGGCGGCGCGACCGCGTCGAGTCACCGTGAGGCCCCGACCATCGCGGGGTTCCCCCAGTACGACAACACCGACGTGTACGCGTTCGTCAGCCCCGACAAACCCGACAGCGTCACGCTGATGGCCAACTGGATCCCGTTCGAGGAGCCGGCGGGCGGACCGAACTTCTACCCGTTCGCCACCGACGCCCGCTACGAGATCAACGTCGACAACAACGGGGACGCCCAGCGAGACGTCACCTACCGCTGGCAGTTCACCAGCTCGTACGCGAGCAAGGACACGTTCCTGCACAACACCGGGCCGGTCACCAGCCTCGCCGACCCCGACCTGAACTTCTGGCAGAGCTACCAGCTCCAGGAGATCCAGTGGGGCCCGAACGGTCAGCAGACCGGCGTCAAGCAGCTCGCCAAGCAGCTCCCGGTCGCGCCGTCGTTCGTCGGTAAGGCCTCGATGCCCGACTACGCGGCGCTGCGCAACCGCGCGGTCAAGTCGCTGCCCGGCGACGTGAAGTCGTTCGCCGGTCAAGCCGACGACCCGTTCTTCCTCGACCTGCGGATCTTCGACGTGCTGTACGGCGGTGACCTGAGCGAGGTCGGTAACGACACGCTCGCGCCCTACAACGTCAACACGCTCGCGCTCCAGCTGCCGAAGTCCCGGCTCACCCGGGGCGGCGAACCGGTGATCGGCGTGTGGTCGACGACGTCCCGCAAGAACTCGTCCGGCGAGTACGTCCAGGTCTCCCGGCTGGGGATGCCGCTGGTGAACGAGGTCGTCGTCCCGATCCGGGACAAGGACCGGTTCAACGCGTCGCAGCCCGCGGGCGACGGCCAGTTCCTGAAGTACGTCACGGAGCCCGAGGTGCCGCGGCTGATCGAGAAGGTCTACAAGATCAAGGCGCCCGCCACTCCGCGCCAGGACCTCGTCCAGGCGTTCCTCACCGGGGTTCCGGGTCTCAACCAGCCGCAGAACGTCACCCCGAGCGAGCAGTTGCGGCTCAACACGTCGATCGCGCCGAGCGCGAGCCCGAAACGGCTCGGTGTTCTCGACGGTGACAAGGCCGGTTTCCCGAACGGCCGGCGGCTCACCGACGACGTCGTCGACATCACGCTGCAGGTCGCCGAGGGCGAACTGGTGAACGCGCCGAACGACCTGGGCGACGCGGTGGACGCGAACAACACGCCGTTCGGGCGTTCGTTCCCGTACGTCGCGCTGCCGACGTCGGGCTCGGACACCCGGGCCGGGGGCACGCCGTCGCAGGGTTCGTCGCAGCCGCCGGCGACCCAGGCAGCACCGGCCGACCCGAGCACCAGCCCGTCGATGCTCACCGGAGGCGCCGGGAACCCGACGCCGTCCCCGGCGGCGAACGCATCGGAGACCGGGATGACCGACCTCCTTCCGCTGGGCTCCGCCGTCGGTGGCGCCGCTCTGCTCGCGTTCGGTGCCGCCTGGTTGTGGCGCAAGCGGCGCACCTCTTGACCGCGCGGCGGCCTCGCGTCCGGCGAGGCCGCCGCCCTACCCCGTGGAAGGACCGTCCGATGCTCCGGATACGACGCCTCACCCTCGCGGCACTGCCGGTCGCGGTCGGCCTCACGCTCGCCGCCGCGGTACTGATTCCCTCCGACGGGGACGCTCCCCGGCGCGCCACCGCTCGACCCGCCACCGTCGTCGCCGCGCAGGACTGCGCCACGGACGGGTGCGTCACCGCCCTCCAGGCCCGGCTGCGGCAGTACCCCCGGGACGGCCGGTCGTGGACGGCGCTGGCCGTCGCGTACGTCGACCGGGCCCGGCTGACCGGCCAGAACGCGTGGTACCCCCGGGCGCAGAGCGCGCTCGACCGGGCGCTCGCGCTGGACCCGGCCGACGACGCCGCGCTCGCCGCCGCGGGAGTGCTCGCCGCCGCCCGGCACGAGTTCACCGCGGCGCTGCGCTGGGGCGACCGAGCCGCGGCCGCAAACCCGTACAGCGCCCGCGCGCAGATCGTCCGGGCCGACGCGTTGACCGAGCTGGGGCGTTACCCGGAAGCGCGAGCCGCCGCGACCGCCGCCGACGACCTCAAGCCGGGCGTGCCGACGTTCACTCGGCTCGCGTACGCCGACGAGCTGGCCGGCCGGACCGACCGCGCGGCCGCCCTGCTCCGGCGCGGCCTGGAGCCCGGAACAGCACCGGCCGACGTCGCGTTCTGTCGCTTCCACCTCGGTGAACTGGCCCGGAACGCGGGCGACTACGCCACCGCCGCCACCGAGTACCGGGCTGCGCTCGCCGCCGACCCCGACTACGTCCCGGCCCGGGCGGGCCTCGCGCGGGTCGAGGTCGCACGCGGCAACCCGTCCGGCGCGGTCCGGATCTACCGTGCGATCGTCACCGCCTCGCCGCTGCCGCAGTACGCCGCCGAACTAGGGGAGTTGCTCCAGGCCGGTGGTGACCGGACCGCGGCCGAGCAGCAGTACGCGGTCGTCCGGGCCGCCCACCGGCTGTCCCGCTCGACCGGCGTCGTGGACGGGCCCGAAGTGACGCTCTTCGAGGCCGACCACGGGAACCCGGCGGTCGCCGTCGAGCTGGCGCGCGCCGAGTGGGCGCAGCGGACGAGCATCCACGTCGCGGACGCGCTGGGCTGGGCACTGTTCCGGGCCGGTCGGCCCGCGGACGCGCTGCCGTACGTCCGGGCGGCGACCCGGTTGGGGACCCACGACGCCCGGTTGCTGTACCACCGCGGAATGGTCGAGCGGGCCGCCGGGCTTCCCGCCGACGCACGCCGCTCGCTCGGCCGGGCGCTCGCGCTCGACCCGCACTTCTCCCCGCTGGGCGCCCCGGACGCCCGCGCGGCTCTGGCGGGTCTGCGATGAGGCGGGTCCTCGCGGCGTTCACCGTCGTTCTGGGCATGCTCGCGGGCGGGCTGCTGCTGGGAGCTCCGGCGCAGGCGCATCCGCTCGGCGAGCTGACGGCCAGCCGCTACGACGGGCTGGTGGTCGGCGTCGACCGGGTGTCGATCGAGCACGTCGAGGACTTGGCCGAGATCCCGACCGCCCAGGTGACGCCGGAGATCGACGTCGACGGGGACGGGACGCTCGCCATCGCGGAGCTGGGCCGGTACGCGCGGCGCGCCTGCGCGGCGGCGGCGTCCGATCTCCGGCTGACCGTCGGCGGGACCGCTCGCCCGGTGCGGCTGAGCGGTGTACCGCGTGCTCGGGTCGGCGACGGCCGGGCCGGGCTGCCGGTGCTGCGACTGGAGTGCCCGCTGTCCGCGGCCGTACCTGCCCTGCGGACGCCGACCGAGTACTCGTTCGCCGACGCCGGAGGGGCCGGCAGTTCGGGCTGGCGCGAGATCACGGTGGTCGGTGACCGGACGAGCGTGACCGGCGCGGCGGTCCGGGCCGACAGCGCGAGCCGGAAGCTGACGCGGTACCCGGAGGATGCCCTCTCCTCGCCGCCCGACCTGCGGTCGGTGACGTTCTCGGTGCGCCCGGGCGGGGCGGCCGCCGTTCCGGACGCCGGCTCCGCCCCGGACAGCTGGGCTCCTGCGTCGGATCGCGTGACTCGACTGCTCGACAGCAGCACGACGCCCTGGTTGGCGGCGGTCGCCGTGCTGGCCGCGGCGGTGCTGGGAGCCGCGCACGCGCTGGCACCCGGTCACGGCAAGACCGTGATGGCGTTCTACCTCCTCGCCCGCGACCCCGTCCGAGTCGAGCGGCCGACGTTGGTGGACCGGGCCGCCCGTCGCTCGGGTAGCCGACCGGTCCGGGCGGCGTTCGCGGTCGGTGCGGCGGTGACCGTCGCGCACACCGCCGGGGTCCTGACGCTCGGGTTGCTGGTCAGTGGGGGTGTCGCGGTGGCGCCAGCGGCGGTGATGCCGTGGCTGTCTGCGGCGTCCGGCCTGCTGATCGTGCTGGTCGGCGTCGCCCTGCTGCGGGGCGCTCGGCACGGCCGTTCGCACTCCCACGGTCCGGACGGCCATTCGCATTCGCACGGGCCCGGGCACGGGCAAGCGGGCGGGCACGACCACGGGCACGGGCAAGCGGGCGGGCACGACCACGGGCACGGGCACACCCATGCGCATCCGACCCCGGCGCGGGGGCGGCTCACGCTGGTCGCCACCGGCCTCGCGGGTGGTCTGCTGCCGAGTCCGTCCGCCCTGCTCGTCTTCCTCGGCGCGGTGGCGGCCGACCGCGCGTGGTTCGGCGTCGTGCTCGTGCTGTCGTTCGGCGTCGGCATGGCAGCGACGCTGGCCGCCGCCGGGTTACTCGTGCGGTTCGCCGGGCAGCGTGTGGTCCGGCTGGTCACCGCGCGGGCGGGCCGGATCCGCTCGGCCACGCTCGCCCGCCTCGTGACCACCGCACTCCGAAAGGCACCCGTCCTCACCGGCGTCGGCGTCTGCGGCGTCGGAGCCACGATCGCGGTCCGCGCGTTGGTGGCCATCTAAGAAATCTGGCCCGATATCGACCTATCGGAGGCGCCCGACAGGTCGATAACGGGTCAGATTTTTCGGAGCCGTTCGGCGGTGCGGCGGACGGTCCACGCGCCGGGGCGTCCGGACAGGTCCGTGCGGGTGAGGGGGGCCACGTCGAGGCGCCAGAACGCGGCGGGGGGAGCGGACAACGCGACCACCAGCGCCGCCTTGACGACCGACGGGTGCGTGACCGCCACGGTCCGAGCGGGCCCGGCCGCCGTGGCGTCCAACCACTTCGTCACCCGGTGGAGCAGGTCCCGCACCGACTCCCCGCCGTGCGGGGCGGCGTCCGGGTCGGTGAGCCAGGCGTCCACACCCGCCGGGTCCGACGCCGCGACGTCCTCCAGCGAGCGCCCGCGCCAGGAGCCGTAGTCGCACTCGTCCAGGCCGTCCTCGACCGCGACCTCCGTGGCCCCGAGCGCGGCGACGGTCTGCCGGCAGCGCAGCGACGGCCCGCATCGCCACCCGGCCGAGCGGTACCCGGCCAGTCCGACCGCGGCGGGCCGCGCGGCGGCCACCCCGTCCGGCGGCAGCGGCTCGTCGGGGGGAAACGCCGTTGCTCTGGTCGCCGCCGTCGCGGGATGGGTCAGCAGCGTGATCCGCGTCGCCACACCTGTCCTTCCTCCGAGGCCCGCGTTGACACAGCTCCAGACGCTGCCATAGCGTTCGGACGCACTCGTGATGTGCGCGGAAGCCGGTGGGAGCCCGGCGCGGTCGCGCCACTGTAACCGGTCCCGTACCCGCTCAGCGGGGGTACGTCCGGGAGCCAGACCCGGCCATCACGAAGCCCCGAGAGGGACGCGTTATCCCGAGGAGGAACTTCAGCCATGGCCAACTTGATCGAGACCGCCGGCACCTCACGCCCGGTGGCTCTGCCCACCCCCATCCCGCTCCGCCAGATCGCGCCGTGGGCGCTCTTCGGCGGCTTGCTGCTGCTCCTGGCGCTGTACTTCGTCGGCGCGGAGGAGGGTGCGACCTCGGTCGTCGGGGGCACCTGGGTGCACGAGTTCGTGCACGACGGCCGTCACCTGCTCGGTTTCCCCTGCCACTGACCCAGGAGCTCCCGCGATGATGGGACGTTTACTGACGCGGGGCATGGTGGCGGGTCTGATCGCGGCGGTCTTCGCCTTTCTGGTCGCCTACCTGGCGGGTGAAGGGCCGGTGGGTGCCGCGATCGACCTCGAGTCGGCGGCGTCCGCCGCGTCCGGCATCCCGGCCGAGCCGGAGCAGGTCAGCCGCACGATCCAGAGCACGCTCGGGCTGGCGGTCGCGGTCGCGATCTACGGCACCGCGCTCGGTGGTCTGTTCGCCATCGCCTACGCGTTCGCGCTGGGGCGGCTCGGTGGGCTCAGCGAGCGGGCGACGGCGCTGGTCGTCGCGGCAGGCGGATTCCTGACCGTGTTCCTGCTGCCGTTCCTCAAGTACCCGGCGAACCCGCCCGCGGTGGGTACCGCCGAGACGATCGGCCGCCGGACCGGCCTCTACCTGCTGATGATGCTCATCTCGGTGCTGGCAGGCATCGGTGCGGCGATCCTGGCGCGGCAACTCGAACCGCGGCTGGGGAGCTGGAACGGCACGATCGCCGCGATCGTCGTCGCGGGCCTGGTCGTGCTCGGTGCCACCTGGGTGATGCCGAACATCAACGAGGTCGGGCGGGACTTCCCGGCGTCGACGCTGTGGAGCTTCCGGATCGCGTCGATCCAGACGCAGTTCGTGCTGTGGGCGGTGCTCGGCATCGCGTTCAGCGCGCTGACGGCGAGGGCCGCTGCGCCGCGGCGCGTCCGCCGGGCCCGTCCGCCCGTCGAGCCCGAACCGGCGGCAGGCTGACCGGCCCCGGCGGCAGGCCGGAGCAGCCCGCGGAGTGGCCCGACCGCGACCCGCGATCCGACCGGTACAACCCGCCCCACGGTGATCAGGCCCCACCCGCGCAGCCGCCGCGCGGGTGGGCGCCCGACGACTCCGCGTCCGGGTGGGTGGCCGAGGATCCGTACGGGGCCGCTCCGCGGTACCCGGAGGGCACGTACGACCGGCTGAACTTCCAGAACCCCGGCCAACCGGGGCCCGGCTCCGGTTACCCGGCGGAGTCTCACCCCTCCGCGTCGTGGGATCCCGATCCGCGCGACCGCGGGCCGTGGGGCGCGGCTCCTCCCGAGCCGCCGCGGCGTCGCCCCGAGCCACCACCCGAGCACTCCGGCGGGCTCGGCTACTCCGGCGCGCCCGGCCATCCCGGGGCACCGGGGCATTCGGGGCCGGCCGTCGACGACGCGGCTCACAGCCACGCGCACAGCGTCGCCTCGCCGGTCTCGGCCCGCACCCGCAAGGCCGTGATCGGGATCCTCATCCCGGCGATCGTCGCGACGCTGATCGGGCTGATCGTGCTCTGGCCCGGGCAGGTGGACTACAGCAGCAACACCGGCCAGAGCGGCCAGCAGCAGCGCGCCACCGGCACGGTCACCGAGGTCGTCGAGCAAACCTGCCCGGAGACGCCCGAGGCGGAGTCGGCCGGGCTGACCGGTCCGTGCGGCAGCGCCACGGTCAAGATCACCGACGGCACCGGCGAGGGCCAGACCGTCTCGATGGAACTGCCGCAGGGGCCTGGCGCGCCGCGAGTCGACGTCGGCGACGACGTCGTCCTGCTGGTCTTGTCCGACGGGAGCGGTGAGGGCGAGTCGACGGCCCGCTACACGATCGTCGACAAGCAACGGTCCGGGTCGCTCTGGCTGCTGGCGGCGCTCGCCGCCGTGGTGGTCATCGGCTTCGGCCGCCTCCGCGGGCTCGCGGCGATCGGTGGCCTGATCATCAGCTTCGCCGTGCTGCTGCTGTTCGTGCTGCCCGGCATCCTGGACGGCTCGCCACCGCTGCTGGTGGCGGTCGTCGGGGCGTCCACGATCATGTTCGCGGTGCTCTACCTGACGCACGGCGTCTCGGTACGGACCTCGGTGGCGATCCTCGGCACGCTGGCCAGCCTCGTGCTCACCGGGCTGTTGGGGGCCGCGTTCACCGCGCTGACCAAACTCACCGGGCTCGGCGACGAGCAGAGCGTCTATCTGGCCACCGTCGAGGGCGGCGTGGACATGCGCGGCCTGCTACTGGCCGGCATCATCATCGGCTCGCTCGGCGTGCTGGACGACGTCACGATCACGCAGTCCCAGGTGGTCGCGGAGCTGGCGCGGACACCGCGGAGCCGATGGGAGCTCTACCGGGCCGCGATCCGGGTGGGGCGGGCGCACGTCGGATCGGCGGTGAACACGATCGTGCTGGCGTACGCCGGAGCGTCCCTGCCGCTGCTGCTGCTCATCTCGGTCAGCGGGCAGAGCCTGGGTTCGCTCGTCACCGGCCAGGCGATCGCCGGCGAGATCGTCCGAGCGCTGGTCGGGACGATCGGCCTGGTCGCGTCGGTGCCGATCACCACTGCGCTGGCCGCTCTCGTCGCCGAGTCCCCCGCCGAGGACGAGGACCCCGCGGAGACGCCCGCCGCGTCCCACCCCTGAGCATCCGGGGCTCGCCTCGCCACCGAATTTCCCGAATAACAACGCCTCCGGGCGGGGTGAGAGGTGGCCTTCCCGAAAGACCACCTCATCCGCCGTCGCGAGAGGTGGCCTTCCCGAAATCGGCCCGCTGCCCGGGCGGCAGGTGCTCAGGCCGCCGCGGCGGATTGGGCGGCCTGGACCGCCTTGCGCAGGCCCTTCACGACCGGGCCGACTCGCTCGCCCAGCGCCTCCAACCGACGCTTGAACTGACGCCGGTCCGCGCGGCTCACCACGATCTTCAGCTCACCGGACGCGGCCAGCGCGACGACGGCCGCGTCCCGCAGGTCGAGCCGGTCGACCGGCTCACCGCCGCGCAGCGCCCGCCGGGCACTCTCGGCCAGCCGGCTCCGCGTCCGGGTGTCGCGCAGCGAGACGTTCCAGATCGGGAACAGCCCCAGGACGCGTTGCCGCTCGGCCCGGATGACGTGTTCGGCGGCGAGTTGCTCGCGGACCAGCGTCACGGCCGCCCGGCCGCGGCGGCCGATCCAGTGCTGCCACTTGCGCGGCCGGCTGCTGGCGGCGATCTCGGCGAGGACGGCGCTCTGCAGGGGATCGGCGACCACCGGGTTCCCGACCACGACCACCCGGCCGTCCTGGTCGGCGACGTGCCCGGCGAGGACCAGCTCGGTCAGTGCACCGGCCCGCAGCAGCGTGCCCAGGAAACTCGTGTTCGTGAGCCGCTGCTTCTTGGGGTCGTAAGCGAGCAGGAACAGTCTCGCGGGTAGGAGGGTCTCGTGCTCCATCGTGTTCTCCTCGGGGGTTCCGGGTCCCGGGCGTCCGGACGAACGGCTTCCGGGACCGCGGCTACTGCTCGGGATCGGACGGCTCGGCGTCCGCTCCCGCTCCGTCTGGTTCGTCGTTGTTGCGGGGGCGGCCTGGCCCGCGCATCCGTCCCGCCTCGCGGGGCAGCCGCCCGGCGTCACCGAGTGAGCGGCGGAGCAGGAACTCGATCTGCGCGTTCGTGCTGCGCAGCTCGTCGGACGCCCACCGTGCCAGGGCGTCGTGCACGGCCGGATCGAGCCGCAGGAGGATCTTCTTGCGCTCGCTGGCCACCGGCTCGTCCCTGTCGTCAGTACAGGGAGCCGGCGTTGACGATCGGCTGCGTGCCCCGATCACCGCAGAGGACGACGAGGAGGTTGCTGACCATCGTCGCTTTCCGCTCCTCGTCCAGCTCGACGACGCCACGCTCGGCGAGCCGGTCGAGCGCGAGTTCCACCATGCCGACCGCACCCTCGACGATCCGGGTACGAGCGGCGACCACCGCGTTGGCCTGCTGACGCTGGAGCATGACCTGGGCGATCTCCGGCGCGTAGGACAGCCGGGTGATCCGCGACTCGATCACCTCGACGCCCGCCGCGGTGACCCGGGCCGCGATCTCGGCGGAGAGCCTGCCGGTGATCTCGTCGGCGTTGTCGCGCAGGGAGAGCTGGTCCTCCGGAGCGTCGTACGGGTAGCTGTTCGCGATGTGCCGAACCGCGGTCTCGCTCTGGATCGCCACGAACTCGACGAAGTCGTCGACCTCGAACGCGGCTTTCGCGGTGTCGGACACCTGCCACACGACGACCGCGGCGATCTGGATCGGGTTGCCGTCGGCGTCGTTCACCTTCGCCAGCTCGGTCTCGTGGTTGCGCACTCGGGTCGAGACCTTCTGCCGGTTCGTGATCGGGTTGACCCAGCGGAGGCCGGCCTCCCGAATCGTGCCGGTGTAGCGGCCGAGCAGCTGCACCACTCGCGCCTCGCCGGGTGCGACCGGCGTCAGGCCGCACAGGCCGAGCAGCGCGGCGAGCGCCAGCACCACGCCGAGCACGATCAGTGCCACCGGCCCGGCACCCGGCGCGTTCTGCGCACCGATGATGATCGGCGCCGGCGAGGCCAGCAGGACCACCAGCAGGGCGATGGCGATCGGGATGCCCGGAAGGCCGTCCTGCCGGTGCTCGCGGACCTGCGGTGCGGGCATCTCCACTATCGGCTGATCGGTAGTCATGACGTTCTCCTCCTGCGGTCGATAGCTTCAATGTAGCAAAGTGATATCACTTTTTCAACCGACGCTCGATGGAGGGGAGTGACGACGGCGGCAGGCGTTCGGACGGTTCACGCGCCCGAATACGGGCGGGTATGGTCACGTCCGGACGACCGTGGGTAGCCCCAGCTTCACCGTCCCCGACCCGCTACCCTCACGAGCTCGATTGCGAGTCGTAATGAGCATCCTGAGCAGGAACAACGTGTCGGTGACTGGCCGTGAGACCGGTCCGGCGATGGTCTTCGCGCACGGTTTCGGATGCGACCAGACGATGTGGCGGTACCTCACACCGGCGTTCGCCGACCGGTACCGGATCGTGCTGTTCGACTACGTCGGCCACGGCAAGTCGCAGCTGGCCGCGTACGACGCTCGCCGGTACGACTCCCTCGGCGGATACGCCCAGGACGTGCTGGACGTCCTCGATGAGCTGGACATCTCGTCGGCGGTGTTCGTCGGACACTCGGTGAGCTCGATGATCGGCGCGCTGGCCGCGATCGAGCAGCCGGACCGATTCGAGAGCCTGGTCATGGTGGGGCCGTCTCCGCGCTACCTCAACGATGCATCAGCCGGATACGTCGGCGGATTCGAGCCGGACGACCTACGCGGTTTACTCGACTCGATGGAGAGCAACTATCTCGGGTGGTCGAGTGCGATCGCTCCAGCGATCATGGGTAACGGTGACCGTCCAGAGCTCGGCGAGGAGCTGACCAACAGCTTCTGCCGTACCGATCCCTCGATCGCCCAGCAGTTCGCACGGGTCACGTTCCTCGGCGACAACCGTGCTGATCTCCCGAAGGTGCCGGTCCGATCGCTGGTGCTCCAGTGCACGGCAGACGTCATCGCCCCGGAGGTGGTGGGCGAGTACGTCCACGAGAACCTGCCGGAGAGCAAGTACGTGCTGCTCTCCGCGACTGGCCACTGCCCGCACCTCAGCGCACCGGCCGAGACGATCGCCGCCATGCACGACTTCTGCTGAGCCGTGGCCGAGGGGATAGTGGAGTGGAGATGCCGGAGCGGCCACATCCGGCCGCCGAGTGCCTGCCCGCGCCTGCCGGGTCGGGTCGACGGCGGACGGCCACCCGGGCTCGACGCCGTACCCCCTCGGAGTTCGCCGATCCGGTCGACGACCTCGCCGAACCGGCCGACGACGCGGATCCGATGACACCGACCGAGGGTGCCGAAAGCCCGCTCGACCAGGCGCCGTGTGGCTTCGTCGTCACCGACCCCGGTGGCCTGATCACCCAGGTCAACCGTCACTTCCTGACGTCCACCGGGTACCGCGCCGACGACCTGATCGGCCGGCTGCGGTTCCAGGACTTGCTCGCACCCGGCCATCAGATCTTCTACGAGACCCACTACTCGCCGCTGCTGCTCATGCAGGGCTCGGTGCGGGAGATCGCGGTCGACATCAAGGACGCCCGGGGCGAGCGGCTCCCCATGCTGGTCAACGCCGTCCTCGATCGGGATCCCGCCGGGGAGCCGCGGGCGATCCGGACGACGGTCTTCGGCGCGACCGACCGGCGCCGGTACGAGCGGGAACTGCTGGCCGAGCGACAGCGCGCCGAGAGCTCCGAGGAGCGCGTCCGGACGCTGCAGCGCGTCGCCGCCGAGCTGGCGGCCGCCGACGACCTCGCCGAGGTGGGCCGGGTCCTGGTCGACGCCGCGCTCGACGCCGTCGACGGCGACCGCGCCGGACTCTGGCTGCTCGATCGGAACCAGATCGCGAAGGCCACCGAGGTCGACCAGGCGCTGGGCAACGACGGACCGGCCGCCGTCGCCCTCTCCCACCACGGGCTGGTGCAGATCGCCGCGGTGAACATCGCAGAGATCGGCGACCTGTCCCGGATCCCGCTCCCCGACCCGTCCGAGTTCAACGCCCGGCGCCGAGGTCCGGTGCTGTTCGACTCGCCGCAGTCGGTCTGGGACAGCCACCCGATGATCGCCACGGCCATGAAACGCACCAACACCGGCATGCTGGTCGTGATCCCGCTCGACGTCGGCGACCACCGGGTCGGCGTCCTGGCTGCGGGCTGCACCCGCAGCCGCCAGCTCGACGACGACGACCGCGAGCTGCTGCACGCCCTCGGCAGGCAGGGTGGGCAGGCGCTGGAGCGGGCCGCGCTGCACGCCGAGGCGAGGAAGGCGGCCGAACGGTCGGACTTCCTGGCGACCACCGGCCGTGCGCTGGAGGAGCGGGTCGGACTCGTCGAGCGGGCCCAGCGCCTCGTCGAGCTGGTCACCTGGGAGATCGCCGACGTCGCGAGCGTCGAGTTCCTGGACACCGATGGCCCCCGGCGGCTGGCCGATGCCCGGTCCCTGCGCTGCGCGGACACGGCGGTGGCCAGCCCGATCGGGATCGAGCCCGGCTGGGCGGGTGACCTGATCACCCAGGTGATCAACGGCAGCCGACCCAAACTGCTCTCCGAACGGCTACCGATCGGGCCGACCGGGCCGCAACCGGCCAACTGGTGGCTCGCGCTGCCCTTGCGAGCCTCCGGGCGCACGCTCGGCGCGCTGGTGCTCGGGCGCTACGGCCGGTCGTTCAGCGTCGACGAGGTGACGTTCTGCGGCGAGGTGGCGGCGACCGCCGCACTCGCCCTGGACAACGCCCGGCGCTACGAGCAAGAGCGAGAGGTCGCGTTCACGCTCCAGCGCAGCCTGCTCGCCGGCGGGCTGCCCCGACGGCCAGGTCTGCGGATCGCCACCCACTACCGGCCGGCGATGGAGAACCTCGAGGTCGGCGGCGACTGGTACGACGCGTTCGAGCTCCAGGGCGAGAAGATCGGCGTCGTCGTCGGGGACGTCGTCGGACGAGGGCTGAACGCGGCCAGCGCGATGGGCCAGCTCCGGAGCGCGATCCGCGCGCTCGCCGGAGCCGGGCTCGGCCCGGCCGAGCTACTCAGCCACCTCGACCGGTTCGTCGTCCAGTTCGACGCCGGCCGGATGGCCACGCTGGTGTACCTGGAGTTGACCCCGCGGACCGGACATGTCCGCTACGCGTGTGCCGGGCACTTCCCGCCGCTGCTGGTCCAGGGCGACGAGGAGGCCCGGTACCTCTGGGACGGGCGGTCGACGCCGCTCGACGCCTACGCCGGGCAGCCCGGCCGGTCGGAAGCGGAGATCACGCTGCTCCCCGGCGCGCGGCTGTTGCTCTACACCGACGGTCTGATCGAGCGGCGCGGCCGGCTGATCTGGCGCGGCCTGGAGATGCTCCGCGAGGAGATCCATAAGCACCGCGGCTCGTCGGCGGCCACGCTCGTGAACGAGATCGCCGATTCGATGCTGCGTGACGAGAGCAGCCGCGACGACGTCTGCCTGCTCGCGCTGTCGCTGGCCGAGTCGGCCCCGTTCGAGGAGCGGGTCCCCGCGGACCTGACGGAGTTGACCGGCGTCCGCAACCGGCTGCGGGACTGGCTGGTCGACCACGACGTCGATCGGCACGACGGCTTCGCGATCGTCCTGGCCTGCTCGGAAGCGATCGGCAACGCGATCGAGCACGGGTACCGCAATCCGTCGGCGGCCACCACCGGCGTGGTGACGGTCTCCGCGTCGATCGTCGACGAGCGTGTCGATGTCACGGTCCGCGACGGCGGGATGTGGCAACCTCGGGAGACACCGCCCGACCGCGGGCGGGGACTCATGCTGATGAATCGGCTGATGGACGAGGTGACAGTCGACCGCGGAGACGGTACGACAGTGACGATGTCGCGCCGGGTGAGATGGGTGGGGCCATGATGCGGGACGAGGTGCGGATCGACGGTCAGAGACCGGAGATCGACTGTGCCGGCGCTGGCCTGCCGCCGGCTGCGGCGACCGTCGCGGTCTCCGAACTGCACGGCGACGATCGGCAGCCGGACGATCCGCCCGAACAAGTGGTCACGTTGGTGGCGTTCGCGGGTGAGATCGACCTGGGCACGGCCCCCGCGCTCGGCGAGACCGTCCCCAGCCGCACCACCGACGCGGCGGCCGTCCTGCTCGATCTCTCCGCGGTGACGTTCTTGGACAGCGCCGGCGTCCGGCTGCTGGACAACTTGGTGCGACTGCACGAGGGGCGGGGCACCGCGGTCCGCCTGGTCGCTCCCGAGCACGGCGTCGCCCGGTTCACGCTGACGCTCTGCGCGTTCCGGTCGGAACTGATCGAGTCCACGGTCGCCGCGGCCAGGGCCTCGCTGCGCTGACGAGTTCGGGGTCAGTCCGCGATCGACGGGCTCGGTACCACCGCCGGGTCGCCGCCGATGAGGCTGGTCGGCGCGGCTTGGCGGGAGGCCTTCCACTCCGGTAGGCGGTCGGCGTTGATCGCGGCGAACATCGCTGCGGTGGCCTCTTCGTCGACCTGGACCGCCGTGCCGTACGGCGTCCACAGGGACTCGCTGGAGTACGGGAGCGTCTCGAACGTCAGGTCGCCCGGTCGCAGGCCACGCAGCGCGAACGCCAGCCCTTCGACGTCCATGCTGTCGTCCACGGTGATCGCGCTGGTGGCGGCGCGGAGGAACGAGTCGAACCGGAGCGGGTTGGTCAGCGTGCCGCCGCTGACGGCCTTGTCCAGCAGCGCCTTCAGCACGATCTGCTGGTTGTGGATCCGGCCGAAGTCGCTGCCCGGCACCGAGTACCGCTGGCGCATGAAGTCCAGCGCCGAGTCGCCGCCCATGTGGTTGCAGCCGGCCCGCCAAACCCGGTTCGTGTGGATCGACCGGACCGTGTACGTGGTGCAGACCCGGACGCCGCCGACCGCGTTCACCATGGTCCGGACGCCGTTGAAGTCGACGACGACCGCGCCGTCGAGAGGGAGACCGGTGAGGTCGTAGACGGCTTTCGCCGCCAGCGGGGCGCCGCCGTACGAGAACGCGGCGTTGATCTTGTTCTTGCCGCCCTGCCAGGTGCCGCCGGCCGGGATATCGACGTACGCGTCCCGGGGAATCGACACCACGTACGCGCTGCCCAAGTCCGCGGTGACGTGGACGAGCATCATCGTGTCGGAGCGCTCGCCGACGGTGTTCGCCTGGACCGACGGGTCGGCCAGCCGGGAGTCGGAGCCGAGCACCAGAAAGTTGAGCGGGCCGACGATGTCGTCGCCGGGGTCGTAGCTCGAGCCGGTGCCGTCGGTGCGCTGCGTCGTGGGGACGTCGCCCAGCAGGTCCGCGCGTTTGATGTTCTTCTCGTACCGCGCGCTGATCGCCCAGGCGGCACCGATCGTGCCGACCGAAACCAGGAGGAGCGCGACCCCCACGATGAGGCCCACCGTGGTCCACGGTGTGCCGCCCCTCCGACCTACGCCCACTCGTTCCGCCCTCTGCTGTCACCCGGTTGGCACCGCCGGTCGCGCTCTCTCCCCGGTACATCGGCATCGATCGGATCGAGTCAAGGAGGCGAATCTGTTCGCGCACGATACGGCAGGCAATTCAGCAATCTAGGAGTACCCCGCTACCCCCTCGATAATCACCGTTCGCGGACCCGATGACCAGGGGTTTCCCGGGCCGCTTCGACAGCAGTGGATGGCGAGGTGCCGGCGTGCACTAAACGGCCTCGACGGGCCGTGGTAATAGCGCAGAAATCGACGCGAGAAACGGTGGACGCAATTCGTGGTGCGGACTTCCGGCAAAGTATCCGGAAACGGTGATTAACTATCGAGTAGGCGCTCGCACAGCGCCGCTCCCGGCGTGTCGCGTCTGTTGTCCTCCGCGAGTCGGGGGAGGTCGATACCGGCAAAACAGATGATAGGCACGGGCCGCCGCGAAATGGTCCATCTCGCTAGGCTCCGTTCTGATGCACACGCAGCAAAACGTCACTCCAGTCAGCAATGATCACGAATTGGAGCCCGGATTTCGGCCGCAGAACACCGGACATTCACGTCCGACGCCCGAATCCTCTAACGACGGAACTGCTGCGAGTGTGAAGTCGCTCACGCCGGAGTTCACGTACCGGCCGGGGCTGGACGGTATCCGCGCATTGGCCGTCACGGCGGTGCTGGCCTATCACCTCGGTGCCGGCTGGCTGCCCGGCGGATTCCTCGGCGTCGACGTCTTCTTCGTCCTCTCCGGGTTCCTCATCACGACGCTGCTGGTCACTCGCGCCGGGCCGGGCGGACGGGTCGACCTGGAGGACTTCCTGGCCCGCCGGGCGCGCCGACTGCTGCCCGCGGCGTTGCTGATGGTCGCGGTCGTTGCGGTCGTCGCCGCGTTCACGCTGCCGACCCACCGGCTCGGCGCATTCCGCCTGGACGCGCTGTGGACCGTCCTGCAGGGTGCGAACTGGCGGTTCGTCGCGTCCGGCCAGTCCTACGTCGACGAGTTCGCGCCTCCGTCGCCGCTGCGGCACGCCTGGTCGCTCGCGGTCGAGGAGCAGTTCTACCTGGCCTGGCCGCTTATCGTCGCGCTGGCGCTGCGGCTGCGTCGAGGGCGCTTCTGGCTGGTGCTACTCGCCGGCGTCCTGGCCCTGGCGTCCGCGGCGTGGATGCGCCATCTCTACGCCGCGCCGGACCCGTCCCGCTCGTACTACGGCACCGACACCCGGGCGCACGCGCTGCTGACCGGCGCGGTCCTCGCGCTGCTTCTCCTCGGCCCGGGCCGGGAGCGGTGGGCGCGGTGGCTCGGACGGCTCGCGGTGCCGGCTCTGCTCGGGCTGCTCGTCGCGGCCGCGCTGGTCGGCGACGACTGGCACGGGTACTACCGGGGCGTCGGGTTCGTGGTGGCGCTGGTGGCCGCCGGGTTGGTGGGTGCGGTGGCGGTCGCCCCGGACGGGCCGGTGGGCCGCTTGTTCGCGCTCGGGCCGCTGCCGTGGATAGGGCGGCTGTCGTACGCGCTCTACCTCTGGCACTGGCCGGTCTACTGGTGGCTGGACGAGGTAGCGGTGACCACGTCCGGGACGCCTCTCGACGTGCCGGTCGTCGCCGTCGGCGCCAAGCTGGCGCTCACGTCGGCGCTCGCGCTGGCGTCGTACCGTCTGGTCGAGAAGCCACTGCAGGGCCGATGGGCCAGGCGGCGGCGCGCTCCGTTGACCGCGCGCGCACTCCTGCCGGCACCGGTGGCCGTCGTGGCCGTGCTCGGCGTCGTCGGCGTCACGACGCTGCGGGCGACCCCACCCCTGGTCGCCGAGCCCGCGACGCCGGGGTCCGAACCGCGGGTGCTGGCCGCCGCACCCTCACCGCGGGCCGTCCGCCTCGCGACCGCAGGCGATTCCGTTGCGAAGAGCCTCGCGCCCGGGCTGCATCGGCTCGCGACCACCCGCGGCTGGGGGTACGTCGACAGTGCGGTCAGCTCCTGCTCGGTCGCCGCGCTGCTGATGGTGGAGTCCGACGGCGCGCCGTACGCGGCCGGCCGCCGCTGCCCGGACGTCGTCCCGGCGATGCAGCGTGCCCTGGTCAGCGACTTCGACCCGACGCTGATCCTGGTGCACTCCCGGTGGGAGACCCACCCGGTCCGGCGCGCCGACGGAGCGGTCGTCGAGCCGGGTACCGCAGCGCACGTCGCACACGTGCGTCGCCAGCTGACGATCGCGCTGCGGCGGCTGACGGCCGGCCGCGCCCACGTCGTCCTGATCGAGCCGATCCCATTGGCGGAGTCGCTCTGCCGGCGGCTCGGGCACTCGTCGGCGACCTGTCGGACGCAGACCCGGGACCCGCAGGCCGCCCGGTACAACGCACTTCGCCGATCGACCGCCGCGGCGTTCCCCGGCCGGGTCACGGTGATCGGGGTGACCGACCTGCTCTGCCCCGGCGGCGAGTGCGCGGACGAGGTGGGGTCGCGCCGTCCCCGGCCGGACGGGCTGCACTTCTCGCCGGAGGGCGCCGCGTGGCTCGCGCCGCAGATCCTGCGCCGGGCCGTCGACGCGGGCGCACTCGGCTGATCCGGCCGCCGCGTGCGTCCTCCACCTTCCGACCCGGAGTGTGACCGGCTTCTCCGCCTCATCACTGGGGGCGTCTCGCCTGCTCTGCTACGGTTCGAGGCGCGAGGGGGAGTAGCTCCCAATGTCGCGGTCGACATACTGATGCTGGCGGGTTCGACCCGCAGGCCTCCGGCCGCGCGGCCTTCACGGGCGAGCGAGACCTTCGACTCAGGCGTATTGACGCCGGGTCGAGGTCGTGCGCGCACCTGATCCGGCTTAGGACCGGAAGGTGTTTCGTGGCTGGTTTTTTCACGGCGCTGGCCGTCAGCTTCGGCGTGATCTTCGTTGCCGAGTTGGGCGACAAGTCGCAGCTGATGGCGCTGACGTTCGCGACCCGCTTCCGGGCGCTCCCGGTACTCATCGGCATCACGATCGCCACCGCGATCGTGCACGCCGTCTCGGTCGCGGTGGGGTACGGGCTCGGCTCGGCGCTGCCGACCGGCTGGATCGCGTTGATCGCCGCGCTGGCATTCCTCGCGTTCGGGCTGTGGACGCTGCGCGGGGACACGCTCACCGAGGAGGAGCGCACCAAGGCGGAGAAGACGACCAAGTCCGCCGTGGTCGCGGCGTCGGTCGCGTTCTTCCTGGCCGAACTCGGCGACAAGACGATGCTCGCCACGATCACGCTGGCCACCCAGTACGGCTGGTTCGGCACCTGGCTCGGCTCGACGATCGGCATGGTCGCCGCCGACGCGCTGGCGATCGTCGTCGGTCGTCAGCTCGGCAAGCACCTGCCGGAGAAGGCCATCAAGTACGGTGCCGCCGCGCTGTTCTTCCTGTTCGGTGCCTGGCTGCTGGTGGAGGCGATCGTCGAGCTGACGTGATCATCCGGTGCGCGACGGCTCCAGGGACGGCGTGCCGTTCCAGGACGCCGACCGGATGTCCTTGAGCGCCTGCTTGCGGACCTTGCCGCCGAGCCGCTCGACGTAGAGGACGCCGTCCAGGTGGTCCACCTCGTGCTGGAAGCACCGCGCGAGGTATCCCTCACCGACGACGTCGACCGCGTTGCCGTCCACGTCGACCCCGGTGACGCGGACTCGCGACGCCCGGGGCGTCGGGAAGCGCAGACCGGGGATCGACAGGCATCCCTCGTTCTCCTCCTCCAGCCCGGCGGAGAGCCGCTCCAGCACCGGGTTCACCACGTGTCCGCGCCGTCCCGGCCCGCAGTCGTAGGTGAACAAGCGCAGACCGACGCCGACCTGCGGTCCCGCCAGCCCGGCACCCGGGGCGGCCTTCATCGACGCCGTCATCTGCTCGACCAGTTCGGCGAGCGCGTCGTCGAACACCTCGACCGGCGCGGCCGGCCGGTGCAGAACCGGTTGCCCGGTGACGACGATCGGCAGCAGGCCGTCCGCCCCTCGGGGTGGCAGGATCACCGATCCGCTGCCGGTCTGGGTCGAGCTCTCCATCAGCGGTCCTCTCGCTCCGTCAACGGGTCTCTCGGAGATGGGTCGGCGGTGTCGCCGGCATCGGACGGTGGGAGCAGGGGGAACACCCGGGAGACCAGCGCGACCGGACGCGCGTCCGGCGGCCGGTCGTCCGCCCGCTCCCGATCGGCGAACCGGGCCGCCACCGCCCGGACGGCCGCCGCCACCGCGGTCATCTCCTCCGGCGTCAGCCAGAGCACGTGGCTCGTGGCCTCGTCCGCGCGCCACCGCGGGTCGACTTGATCCCGCCCGGCGAGCCAGCGGCGGTACCCCTCGTCCTCCAGTTCCCGGAGCAGCGGATCCCACTCACCGTCGGCGGCCGGGCGGGCGGTCGGCTCGCGGCGCAACCGCCACGGGCGACGTCGTCCGGGTCCGCTGCCGGGCGGAACTGGCGCTTCCTCCACCAGGCCTGCTCTGGCGAGCTGCCGCAGGTGGAAGGAGCAGGACCCGGAGCTCTCGCCGAGCTGCCGGGCGGCCTGATTCGCGGTCACCGACCCGTCGGCCAGGAGCTCCAGGAGCGCCGTCCGCACCGGATGAGCCGTGAGCTGCGTCGGGGAGGCGGCGTCCGAGGACATGCTTTGCAAAGTAGCACTTTTGCAAAGTGTCGGGCCCGCGGCGCGCTGCTTGGTTGTCGCCCTTCCCGGGTGTCGCCGAGATGGTTGTCGTCGATTCCGTGCCATGGTCCGGAATCCACGACAACCACTGCGGACGCAGCCCTGAGAGCGCGACAACCACTCGCCGCCCGTACGGAGAGCGCGACAACCATCCGCTGCTCCGCACGGAATGCGCGCCAACCATCAGCGGCGCCACGCTGACGACTAGTTCTGCCGCGCAGTCGGCCACCCCCATTGCCGTTAGCGTCGATCCAGCAGAAGCCCGCCGGGTCGACGTCCTGCGTCCAGAGGGTCGGCGTCTCCCGGTACACCCGATCGAGGTCGCCGATGAGCTTCTGAACACCCGCGTGGTCGGGTTTGTCCAGCACCCACCAGTCCAGCGACCGAGGAGGGGGATGGCGGCTCAGCCGCCGTCGGCGGTGGGTGCGCCCACGAGGACCCGCACGATCGCCAGCGCGGTCTCCACCTCCGGGGCGCCCCGGCCGAGCAGGTGCGCGTACATGTGGAAGTCGCACACCCGAACGATCGCGACCGCGAGCGCCGTGATCGGGAGCGGCAGGGTCAGCCGCCCGGCCGCCCGTTCCTGCTCCAGCAGTTCCTCGACGAGCGCGGCCGCGCGATCCTCGATCGCACCCGGCATCGTCGCCAACCGGATGAACACCATCGGTTCGCGCTGGGTGAGGGCCTTGAGTCCGGGTGCGGCCAGTACCGCGCGCATGAACCGCGCCAGCACGTCGACGACGTACTCCGGACCGCCCGCGCCGGGGCCCTGGCCGTTCTGGGCCGATCGCTCCGCAGAGCGGAACGTCCGCTCGGTCGCCTCGGCCAGCACGACCGCGAGCAGCTCTTCCCGGTTGCCGACCCAGCGGTAGAGCGTGGCCCGCCCGATGCCCAGTTGGTGTGCGAGCGCCGACATGTCGACCGGCTCGCCGTCGAGATACGCACGGGTGGCCAGCGCGACGACGTCGGCGGGGCCTCGGGCAGGGAGCACCGGCGCGGATCGCTCGGCCACTCGTAACTCCCCGGTCGCTCGGCTCGGCGCTGCCCGGCCATCTTAGTGGGCCAACTCACTCTGCGGATCGGGCATCCGGATGGATCCAGGCCGTCCGGGCTGTTAGGCGACCTCCCACAGGGCCGGGGCGGACTCCGGTTCCCAGCCCGGGACGGAGCGGTGCGGCTGCAGGCAGCGGTAGGTGACGCCGTCGAACTCCACGAGATCGTCGACGTCGTAGGCGATGCCGGACTCCCACGCGGGCGTGGGTTCGTCGGTATTCGGATCGCCGCCGTTCGGCGCCGCGTCGCTCGGCCGCGCGCTGCTCGGGCTCACCGTGGCGCCGGTCGGTCGCACGGCCGGTGCCGCCGGTGCGGCCGGTGTCGCCGCGTCGTCGTCGCCGGGAATCCTGTTCTCCCCGGCGCGGCCGAAACGGACGTCCGAGCAGGCGTACAGCGCCGCGTCGGTGTCCTCGCGCTCCCAGATCGTGTAGACGACGTGCGTCCCGGAGCGCTTCGGGAGGCGGACGCGAACCCGGTAGGCGTTGTCCGTACCGGGTTTCCCTGTCACCTGGCCGATCGGCTTCGGCTCCAGGTCCTCCCAGGTCAGCGGCTGCTTGGGGTCGTAGCCAGCGCGGGTGAGAAAGAACCGGAGCCGACCGGAGTGCCGGTCGTCGAGGCGGTACTCGAACGTCGTGGTGCCCTCGCTGGGCACCACGGTCGTCGGCCAGTCGTCGCGGGCGAGGTCGAGACCGCGGTACCGCTCCCGGCCCGCGCTGCACAGCCGGGTGTCCGGAATGACTTCCCGGTGCCGCTCGCCGACGTCCGGGATGCTCACATCGGTGCCGTCGCCGAGCGCTTCATCGGTGGCCGTGCGGATCGCCGCGGCCGCGCGGCACGCCTGGAACAGGTCCCGGTTCGGGGTGCCCGCCCGGCAGGCGTGCCCCCGGCTCGCGGGGGTGATCGCCGTGCCGGTGGCCTCCGCGCCCGGCGCCCAGATGAGCAGGAGCGGAACCGCCACGGTCGCCGCGGCCACGATGCCGGCCGCCGCCAGCAGCTGCGGACGGCCGAACCGGAAACGGGTTGGCTCCGGTGGTGCGGGGAGCGGCGGCGGAGGGTCGGCGTGATGCCGGCCCGGAACGATCTCGGGCGGCGTCGGCTGTTGCGGGACCGCCGTCACCGCACCGGCCGCGCGTCCGAGCAACTTCGTCAGGTCGTTGGTTAACTCCGTCGGCGACTTCGCCGCCCGGCGGTGTGACCCGCGGGCGGACGGCTGGACCGAACTCGCCGACCGCGCTCGCCCGTCCACTGGACTCCTGTCCTACCCCCACCACGCCCGTCGCGGCTGATGCTAGTGCACCGCAACGTTCGGCCGTCGCGTGACTGATTACCTGCTCACCGGCGTTATTGCTTCTCTCTTCTGGTCCACGTCTGCGGTCGGCCACCAGTTCACTCCTCGACTCGATGCGTTTGCCCTACGGGTGCTGCGGGATAGGTCTGGAGGTAGCTGGACCGAGGGAGTGAGCGCGTGGCACAGACAGCGGTTCGAGAGATCGAGCGGAAGTACGAACTGCCCGAGGGAGTGTCCATCCCCAGCCTGGACGACCTGCCAGGAATCGCGGTCGATCGGGCGGCGGACGTCTTCGAACTGGAGGCGGTCTACTTCGACACCACGGACCTGCGGCTGGCCACCCACCGGGTGACGCTGCGCAGGCGGACCGGCGGTGAGGACGCGGGTTGGCACCTGAAGCTGCCCGCCGGACCGGACGGCCGGGACGAGATCCACTGGCCGCTGGGGCGCGCGAGCCGCACCGTACCCGCCGAGCTCGCCGCGCTGGTCGCCGCGTACACCCGGGGCCGGACGCTGGAGCCGGTGGCGCGGATCCGGACCACCCGCACCCGCCGTCGGCTGCGGGACACCGGGGGATCGGTGCTCGCCGAGGTCGTCGCCGACGAGGTGGCCGGCCAGACGCTCGGAGCTGAGTCGACGCTGTCGTCCTGGTCCGAGCTGGAGGTCGAGCTGGCCGGCGGGTCGCGCGAGGTGCTGGACACGGTCGAAGCGCGGCTCCGCTCGGCGGGCGTGCGCCGCTCGCCGAGCGCGTCGAAGCTGGCTCGGGTGCTGGGCACGCAGCCGGCCGCCGACCAGGGTGCGCCGCGGCGTCGACCGACCGTGGGGCAGCTGGTCGTCGACCACCTGCGCGAGCAGGTCTGGACGATGCTCGAGTACGACCCCCGGGTCCGCCGGGACGAGCCGGACGCGGTGCACAAGATGCGGGTGGCCACCCGCCGGCTCCGGTCCGCGCTGCAGACGTTCGGCGCGGTCGTCGATCGTTCGGCCACCCGGCCGGTCACCGACGAGCTGAAGTGGCTGGCCGGCGTCCTCGGTGAGGCGCGCGATCTCGAGGTGTTGCGCGCGAGCCTGGACGAGAAGATCGCGGCGACCGCCGACGAACTCGTGGTGGGCCCGGTGCAGGCGCGGGTCACCGGTCACCTCGCGCACCAGCAGGGCGAGGCGCGCGAGCACGTGCTCGCGGCGCTGAACGGCAAGCGGTACTTCGCGCTGCTGGACGCGCTCGACGCGCTGGTCGAGGACCCGCCGCTGACGCGCAAGGCACGCGGTCGCGCCGCCCGGGCCCTGCCGAGGACGCTGCGCCGCGGTCAGCGCCGGGTCGCGCGTCGAGTGGATGCCGCGGCTGCGCTGCCCTCGGGTGAGCAGCGCGACGTCGAGCTGCACGAGGCCCGGAAGGCCGCGAAGCGCGCCCGGTACGCGGGAGAGCTGGCCCGGCCAGCGCTCGGGAAGGCCGCGAAGCGCTACGCCACCGCGATGGAGGACGTCCAGGAGGAGCTCGGCGCCCACCAGGACAGCGTGGTCGCGCGTCAGGTGCTGCGCGAGCTCGGCATGCAGGCCCACTTGGCGGGGGAGAACGGCTTCACGTTCGGGCTTCTCCATCGCGGGGAGCAGGCCGCCGCCGACGCCGTCGAGGCGCGCATCCCCGTCGTGCGCAAGGCCGTCCGGGCGGCGGGACGCGCGCTGCGTTGAGTGCGCGTCGATCCCGCGTAGTACGTCGGGCGAGGCCGATTGTCGCTCGTGGGCGTAGCGCGGTAAAACTCGGACGTTCGCGGACTCGGGTCTGGTACTTCGCGGTACCGTCCGGTGTTCCAGTTGCGCGGTGTTAGAGAGGGCCCACTGATGCGGTCGTTCCTCCGGCGGGTCCCAGCGGCTTTGCTCGCGGTCACGCTTGCTGCCGGGTTGGCAGCGTGTACCGATGACGAGTCGAGCAACGGCGGCAAGAGCGCGGTCGACCTGGACGCGACCGTCGTCACCACCGAGGGCGGAGCCCTCCGCGGCTCGTCCGCCGCCGGTTACCGGTCGTTCCTCGGCGTTCCGTTCGCGGCGCCGCCGGTCGGGAACCTGCGGTGGCGGCCGCCGCAGCCCGCCGAGAAGTGGTCCGGCGAGCGCGACGCGACGAAGCCGGGCGCTGCCTGCACGCAGGGGTCCAGCCTCGTGAGCGGCGGCGAGTCCGGGAAGGGCAGCACCATCGAAGACTGCCTGTACCTGAACGTCTACACGCCGACGACCGGGACCGCCCGCCGGACGCTGCCGGAGGCCGGCCGCGACGGCAAGCTCCCCGTGATGGTGTGGATCCACGGCGGCAGCTACACCAGCGGAGCGGGCTCGGACTACGGCCCCGGCCGGCTGGTCACTCAGGGCGGCGCCGTCGTCGTGACGATCAACTACCGGCTCGGCGCGCTGGGCTTCCTCGCGCTGCCGGAGCTCTCCCGGGAACAGGAGCTGGGCTCCGGCACCTACGGGCTGCTCGACCAGCAGGCCGCGCTCCGCTGGGTGCAGAAGAACGTCGCGGAGTTCGGTGGTGACCCGAAGAACGTCACGCTGTTCGGCGAGTCGGCCGGTGCCGGCAGCGTCTGTGCCCAGATGATCGCGCCGCAGGCCAAGGGCTTGTTCGCGAAGGCGATCGCGGAGAGCGGGTGCGCGCTGCGCGGGCCGACGCAGGCGAAGGCGGAGCAGACCGGGACCGCGCTGGCGGCGAAGCTCGGCTGCCGGGGCGCGGAGGTGCTGACCTGCCTGCGCGGGAAGTCGTCGGCCGCGATCCGCTCGGCGGCGACCGCCACCAGCACGAGCCTGACCTACGCACCGTCCAGCGGTAACCCGGTGCAGCCCACCGACATCGAGTCCGCGTTCGCGGAGGGCAAGTTCCAGAACGTGCCGCTGCTGCAGGGCACGAACCACGACGAGGGCCGGCTGTTCATCCTCTCGCTGGGGCTCTCCGGCATCGGCCCGGCGCTGTACCCGGCCGCGGTGCGGCGGGCGACCGGACCCCTGGCCGACCAGATCCTCGCCCGATACCCGCTGTCGAAGTACGGCACTCCCGGGGACGCGCTGGGCGCGATCGTCACCGACTCCACGTTCTCCTGCCCGGCGCTGCGGACGAACCAGTCGGCGGCGAAGCGGACGACGGTCTACGCGTACGAGTTCAACGACCCGAACGCGCCGCTGCCGAAGATCGGGAACTATCCGCTGAAGGCCGCGCACGCCGCGGAACTGCCGTACCTGTTCGAGATGGAGCGGCTCGGCGGGCTGCCGCAGACGGCCCAGCAGCTCAGCCGCGAGATGGTCGCGTACTGGACGAGCTTCGCTGCCGACGGTGACCCGAACGTCGACGGGGCGCCGAAGTGGGGAACGTTCTCGCCGGGCGGCTCGTCGATGCAGGCGCTGGTGCCGCAGGGGTCGACGGCGCTGCCGACCGACCGATTCGCCACCGAGCACAACTGCGACTTCTGGGCGAAGAACCCCACAGTCTCGTTGCGCTCTTAGTGGGCGGCCCGCCCAGAACGACGCTGACAGGCGAGCGCGAGGCCTTGAGACACAGCTAGGTCGAGCCCAGCGGAAGTTGCCTCGCGCGGCGCCTGACAACGGCGGCTCAGCGGTTCGCTGCGGCCTCGCGCTCGACTGCCGGCCCCGCTCTGGGCGGGCTCCAGGTTCGAGCTCGAGCCGCTACGCGGTCAGCGGGTGCGGCCTCGTGGTTTGAGGGGGGTGGTGGGGAGTTCGGGTGCGTGCAGGGGAGCGCCGTCGAAGCCGGTCACGGTGCCGAACCCGCGGCCGGCCTCCCAGTCGGCGCGGGCCGCGACGATGTCGTCGTGGCTCCGCCCCACGAAGTTCCACCACATCACGATCTGCTCCTCGAACGGCTCGCCGCCGAGCACGAGGGTCCGGCCGGCGCCGGTCAACGGCAGCTCGGTGCGGCCGGTACCCAGGTAGACCAGGCCGCCCGCCGGGACCGGTTCGCCATCCACCACCGGCCCGTCCTCGAACGCCAGCACCGCGTACTCGAAGTCCGGACGCAGCGCGAGCGTGCCGCCGTCCCCACCGATCAGCACCTCGGCGCCGACCAGCGGCGTGTAGGTCCGCGCCGGCGAGGTCGCGTCCTCCAGCGTCCCCATCAGGACGGTGACGGTCAGGCCGTCGCGCGCCACCACCGGCAGATCGCCATGGTGCGCGAACGCGGGCGCCACCGCACGCTCCCCCGCGGGTAGCGCGACCCAGAGCTGGGCGCCGTGCAGGATCGGCGTGCGGTCGGCCGGTGACTCCTCGGCGTGCGAGATACCGACGCCCGCGGTCATCAGGTTGAGCTGTCCCGGCCGGATCAGCTGCTCCGATCCGAGGCTGTCCCGGTGGAGCACCTCACCGCGCACCAGCCAGCTGACGGTCTGGAGCCCGATGTGGGGGTGCGGTGGCACGCGCATCCCGCCCGGTCCGCCCGACCCGATGTCTTCCGGTCCGTAGTGATCGACGAAGCACCACGCACCGACCATCCGCCGGTCGCGGTGGGGCAGCGTCCGGGTCACGGTCAGCCCCCGGGGGCCGCCGAGGACGACGTCCCGGCCGATCAGGAGTTCGCGGACGGGCGCCGTCGCGACGTCCGACCGACCGCCGCAGGTGGCCTCGGTGGGCGCGGGATCGAGGTTGCTCACGGGGCGAGCGTACGTCGCGGTGTCGGGTTTCCCGCCGCTGATGTCCGACGCCTGTCGGATGACCGGTGTGCAGCGACGATGCCACGATCGTCGGGCCCGCTGAGCCCTCGCCGAGGAGGACCTTCGTGACCTACGCTTTCGACCCCGAACTCGCCGCCGTCATCCCGCTGCTGCCCGTCGTCGACCTGGACGACCTGGCCTCGACGCGGACCATGCAGGCCGAGCTACTCACTCAGCTGGCGGGCCCGGACGGGGAGACGGACGTGGACGTCCGCGACGTCCGCGTGCCCGGGCCGGAAGGCGCACCCGACGTCCTGCTGCGGATCTTCAGTCCGAAGGGTCACCGGCCGGGCGAGTCGGCGCCGCTGCCGGCGATCTACGACATCCACGGCGGAGGTTTTGTCCTCGGCTCGATCGACATCGACGACCAGCGGAACAAGGAGCTGAGCGCGGGCATCGGCGCGGTCGTGGTCAGCGTCGAGTACCGGCTCGCGCCGGAGTACCCGTTCCCGGCGCCACTCGAGGATTGCTACGCCGGCCTGGTCTGGCTCGCCGACCACGCCGATGAACTGGGCGTCGACGCGTCGCGGATCGCGCTGTTCGGCATCAGCGCCGGTGGTGGCCTGGCGGCCGGGCTCGCGCAGCTCGCCAGGGACCGCGGTGGGCCGGCGCTCGCGTTCCAGTACCTGGGCGTACCCGAGGTGGACGACCGGCTGGAGACGCAGAGCATGCGGACGTTCGTCGACACTCCGCTCTGGAGCCGGCCCCGGGCGATCTTCAGCTGGGACGCGTACCTCGGTGCCGGGAGACGCGGCACCGACGAGGTGAGCCCGTACGCCGCACCCGCCAGGGCCACCGACCTCACCGGGCTGCCGCCCGCCTACGTCTCGGCGATGGAGTTCGACCCGCTGCGGGACGAGAGCATCGCGTACGCGCTGGCGCTGCTCGCTGCCGGGATCAGCGTCGAGCTCCACCTGTTCCCGGGGACGTTCCACGGGTCGGGGTTGGTGGCCACCGCGGAGGTCTCGAAGCGCGAAGCGGCCGAGGGCCTAGCCGTCCTCCGCAAGGCGCTCCGGGTCTAGCGACGCCGAACCCTAGGGGACCGGCTCCAGGGGTCCCGCCAGCTTCCGGGCCCAGAGCGCGAGCTGGGCCCGGAAGCGGTCGCCCGGTTCGTCCAGGCGCCAGCCGAGGGCGTCCTCCACGTGCGCGAGGCGCGCGGCGACCGAGCTGTGGTGCAGGTAGAGCGCGGCCGCGGCCTGGCGGAGCGACCCGGTACGGCAGAACGCCTCCAGCGCGGCGACGTCGAGCGCGCCGCTGTCGGTGCGCGCCAGAGCGTCCAGGGCCCGGACGTCCGGCTGGTCGCGCAGCCGGGCGGTGGGGATCTCGGCCAAGAGCGCGAGCGGGCCCAGCGCATCGTGGTCGACGACGGCGTCACCGGGATCGGCCGCCGGAGCACCGGCCGGGGACGCGAACCGGAGCGCCAGGCGGGCCTGGGCCCACGAGGCCTCCGCGGCCAGCCCGTCCACGTTGCCGCCGACGCCCACCCGGATGCCGGTCGACGTCGGCGCTCCACCGCGGCGGGGCGTCGCGTCCGCGGTGGCGCGACTCTCCCCGGCGCGGTCGCGGAGGGCGGCGCGTAGGTCGGCGGCGGGCGAGCCGGTGCCGTCGCGACGCTGGAG
>NZ_BAAAYN010000046.1:47084-66317 GCF_039536245.1 Cryptosporangium minutisporangium
GCAGCACCGCCGCGACCCCGCCGACGACCGCGACCCTTACCGAACGCACCGGTCGTCCGCGCGCGACCAGCGCGACGGTCTCCGCGCCGGGGTTGCGGCCCCGGTCGTCGGCCACCGCGAGGACCCGCACCGGAAATTGCGGCTCCAGCCCGAGCAGCCGGAGCGCGCGGGTCCGATCGGCCGCCGTCTCCCGGCCGGAGAGGACGAGCTCGACGAGCGCCGGGTCGGCCAGGTGCGGGGTGCTCGCGCGGCGTGGCCGCACGAGCAGGATGCGTGCGGCGATCGACGCCCGCTCCAGGACCAGGTCGTCCAGCGGAGCCGGGCCGCCGGGGCGCTCCAGCCACAGCCGCCCGGGCCCGAGGTCGACCTCGGCCGACGCCGCGCCGCCCCCGGCCGGTGCGGTCGGCCCGTCGCCGGCCGCCGACGCGTCGGCCGCGTGGGTGTCGGCCCCGGGGGTGCTGGCCGCGGGCAGTGGGTCGCCGTCGGGGCTGAAGCGCAGCACCGTGCCGTCGGCCAGTTCGATCCCGCAGCCGCACTCGGCGAGGCCCGCCGTGGCCCGAACCAGCGCGGCCGCGGTCGCCCGGTGTTCCACCAGCGCGTCGAAGTACGCGATGACCCGGACCGCCGCCTCGGCGTCGGCGTCCAGCGCGGACAACCGCAGGAGCAGGCCCTTCATGGGCGGAGCATAGCTACGCGGCGAGCCACGCCCGCGCCTGGCGTCAGGCCAGAAATCTGACCGGTTATCGACCTATCACCGCCTGATAGGTCGATAACAGGTCAGATTTCTAGGGCCCGCCGGGGCTGCGGGCAGAACGCGCGGAAGCGGACGTCGTCCTTCAGGTCCGCGGCGGTCAGATGCAGCACCGTCCACCCGCAGGACACCGTGTGCTGGGACACCGGCGGCGGGAAGCCGGCGAGGACGATCTCCAGCCGAGTGCGGGTCTCCTGTGGCGCTTTCGCTTCGCGCGGGCCGTGACGCCGCTGTCCACAGGAGAGGCGTCAGCTGAGCCAGGACTCGTCGTCGGTGGTGTGGGCCAGGACGCCCTGCAGAAGACGGCGGAGCGCGTCCACCGCAGCGGGCGACACCCCGTCGAAGAACTCCGCCTCGGCGTCGAAAAGCGCGCGCCGCAGCCGGGGAAGGCGCCGCACCGCCAGCGGCGTGAGCGCGAGCCGACGGGTCCGGCCGGTCGCACCGGGCGCCCGCACCAGGTACCCGGCGCGCTCCAGGTCGTCGACCATGCCGTGCAGCGTCTGCCGGGAGACGTCCAGCTGCCGGGCCAGCTCCGAGGTCGTCAGCTCCGGCTCGAGGTCGAGTTGGGTCAGTAGCCCGTACTGCCGGGTCGTGATCCCGTACGGACGCAGCGCGGCGTCCGAGAATCGCACCGCCAGCACGCCGGCGTGGGCCAGCAAGTACGCGATCGGCGCAGCCATGACAACAAGTCTGTCAGCCTCCCTGACAGTTACGTGATATGTCGGCCTACGCTTCTTGGGCTTCCGGCGCCGGAAAGCATCCCAATCCTGGATCAAGCCGTCATCGCACGGCGATTCCCGCGTGCCCACAGGAGGTTCACGAATGATCCATGCGCGTGGCCTGACCTGACATTTCCGGCTACGGCACGGACAAACCGTCGAAGCCGTCCGCGGCATCGACCTCGACGTCACACCCGGCGAGCTCGTCGCGTTCCTCGGACCGAACGGCGCCGGTAAGTCCACGACGCTGCGCATGCTCACCACGCTGCTCCCGCCCACGGCGGGGACGGCCGTGGTCGCCGGCTGCGACATTCGCACCGATCCGGCCGGTGCCCGCCGGCGGATCGGCTACATCGGACAGGGACACGGCGCCGGCGACTACTTCCGCGTGCGGGACGAGGTCGTCACGCAGGGCCGCCTCTACGGCCTGAGCCGGACGGACGCCAAGAAACGCGCCGACGAGCTACTCACCGTCCTCGACCTCGAACCGCTCGCGACCCGAGCGGTGTCGACGCTCTCCGGCGGGCAGCGGCGGCGCCTGGACATCGCGATCGGGCTGGTCCATCGTCCACCGCTGCTGTTCTTGGACGAGCCGTCGACCGGGCTGGATCCGCAGAACCGGGCGAACCTCGCGGAGGTCATCCGGCGTCTGCGGGTCGAGTACGAGACCACGATCTTCCTGACCACCCACTACCTGGAAGAGGCCGACGCGCTGGCCGAGCGCGTGATCGTGATCGACGACGGCGAGGTCATCGCCGACGACAGCCCGGCGAAGCTCAAAGCCGACCACGACCGGTCCACCCTCGACGGCGTTTTTCTCGCGCTCACCGGAAGGAGCCTCCGTGACCAGTGAACTCGGTGCGACCGGAACCATCTTCGCTCGAGAGATGGCTCCGGTCCTGCGGAATCCGGTGGGGCTGGTGTTCACGGTCGCCCAGCCGCTGGTGTTCCTGCTGCTGTTCGGGCCGTTGCTGACCGATGTCCCGGGCACCGGCGGCGAGTCGGCGTGGCAGTGGTTCGTGCCGGGGATCCTGGTGATGACCGGCCTGTTCGCGACCGCGGGCGCCGGCTACGCGGTGCAGACGGAACTGGCAGGCGGATCGTTCGAGCGGATCCTGGTGACGCCGGTCAGCCGGTCGGCGATCCTGGCCGGCAAGACGCTCAAGGAAGCATTCTCGCTGGTCGCGCAGGCGGTGTTGATCGTGCTCGTCGCGCTGCCGTTCGGGTTCCGGCTGTATCCGCTCAACGTCCTGGCCGGGCTCGCGCTGCTGGCGGTGTTCGGCGTCGGGTTGGGATCGCTGGCGATCGCGCTGGCGATCGCGATGCGGCGTCAGCAGGAAGCGTTCTGGGCGGTGCACCAGTTCTTCCTGTTCCCGCTGGTGCTGCTGTCCGGGGTGCTACTCCCGGTGGACGACGCGCCGGGGTGGCTCTCGGTGGCCAGCCGGATCAACCCGCTCACCTACCTGGTGGAGGCCGAACGGGCGCTGTTCGCCGGTGACTTCCTGCGCTCGTCCGTGCTCGCGGGTGCCGTCGGCGCGGTCGTCACCGCCGTGATCGGCCTAGCCGTAGGCGCCCGGGCGATGCGCACGGCGAGCCTCTAAGCGGTGTGTGTGCACTCGTCCCACGTAGCCACGTATAGCTGGGGCGAGTGCACACACGCTCAGACGCAGCGGGTGCGTTGGGCGCCCAGGCCGGTGATGGTTCCGTCCATGACGTCACCGGTGCGCGGTGCGCGATCGCCAGGTCGATGACGTGCGTCCGGTAGTTGGCGCCGCACTGGAAGATCTGCCCGGGCTCCACCGGAGCCAGCACGGTCAGGCCGTCCAGGTCCCGCCAGGCCTGTGTCGAGTCCTCGGCCAGCGCGGCGAGCAGCGGGTACGCCGACTCCCAGTGCTCGAGCACCACCCGGGTGCTGCCGGCGGGGAACGGCAGCACGCCGGGGCTGCTCAGGTCGAGGACACGGTCGTCGACCATCAGGCCCGGGAACGCCACTGCGCCCGCGCTCAGCGTGGCCAGCGCGAAGGCCCCCGGTTGCAGGCCCGTGTCCATGGCGTTTCCCCTCGACGGATCGATCCTCACTATGCGAGCCTCGTCATGCATGAAGGAAATCGATAATCGGCATGGGGGTCATCGGTGGCATCGATGCAGAGTCGGGTTGATGAGCCCTTTTCAACCTCCGGCCTTCGTCGAGGTTCAGCGCCTTCAGTGGTAGCCGGTCGAAAAGGGCTCAATTTGGCAGGACTCGACCTGAATCTGCTCGTCGCCCTCAACGCGTTGATCGAGGAGCAGAACGTCACCCGGGCCGGCGAGCGTGTCGGCCTCACTCAGCCCGCGATGAGCGCCGCGCTGGCCCGGCTCCGCCGGCACTTCGGGGACGAACTGATGGTGCGCCACGGCAACCGGTACGAGCTGACGCCGCTCGGCGTCGCGCTGCGGCACCGCACCGAGCTGGCGGTCGCAGCCGTCGAGCGCGTGTTCGGCGCGCAGCCCGACTTCGACCCGCTCACCGCCGAGCGCGAGTTCACGGTGCTGCTCAGCGACTACGCGCTCATGGTGCTCGGGCCGGTCGTCGCCAACCTGCTGGAGTCCAGGGCGCCGCGCATCCGGCTGCGCCTGGAGCCGCACGGCCCGACCGCGATCGACGACGCCGAGACGACGCTGCGCGCGGTCGACCTCCTGCTGCTCCCGCACGGCTTCCTCAGCGACTATCCGTCCCAGGACCTCTACCGCGACGGTTGGGTCTGCGTGGTGGCCGCCGACAACGACACGATCGGCGACACCGTGACCACCGAGCAGCTCCGGACGTTGCCCTGGATCACCCAGTTCCATCGCCCGACCGCGGCCACCACCGCCGACCGGCAGCTCGCGCTCCTCGGCTTCGAGCACCGCGTCGATCTGGTGATCGAGAGCTTCCTCGCGCTGCCGTTCCTGCTCGCCGGCACCCGGCGGATCGCGCTGCTGCAGCGGCGGCTCGCCGAGCGGCTCGCGGCGTCCGCCGGTGTCCGGCTGATTCCGTGTCCGATCGAGGTCGCCGATCTCGTCGAGGCCGTGTGGTGGCATCCGTTGCACGCCGCGGACCCCGGCCATCAGTGGTTGCGCTCGTTGTTCGCGGACGCCGCGGCCGCGCTGGACTCGTCGGCGGGCCATCCAGCCCGTTGATCGGTGGCATGTGAACTTCTGATTTCCGCGGGCTGTGGCGGCCTGCTTCGATGGCGTCCAGCCGTGATGCGCGTCACCGCAGCCGACCGGACCGGCCGGTGCAGGCCGCCCGCCGAGTTCCCGGTGCGCGGCGAAGGCACCTGCCCGGCGAGGTGACCGCGCGGTCGCGCAGCTCCGCCAGGACGGGCGCGATCACTGCTGTTCCCAGGTTCTCTGCTGTCCCCACGTTCTCGTCGCGGCGATCGATTCGCCGCCGTCGCAAAGGTGCGCTGTCATGACGACTTCCTCTCCGGCATCGGGGGCACTGCCCGCGTCGGATGCCGCGGCGCCGGGCGCCACCGGACCGCGGCAGGCCGGGCGGTTACAGGGCATCCTCCTGTTGCTCGGCAGCTGCCTCCCGATTCTCGGTGCCGTGCTCATCGCGCCGGTCCTGCCCGACATCGAGGACCATTTCAGCGATGTCCCCGGCGCCGAGGCGTTGGTGCCGGTCGCGCTGACGATCCCGTCGCTGGCCGTGGGCCTGCTGGCCCCGTTCGCCGGGCGCATCGTGGACGCCGTCGACCGCAAGCGGCTGCTGCTCGTCGCGCTGGCGGTCTACGCGGTCGTGGGCACCGCACCCCTCTGGCTCGACTCGCTGCCGGCGATCGTCGCCAGCCGCGCGCTGGTCGGCGTCACCGAGGCGGCGATCATGACCTGCTGCACCACGCTGCTCGGTGACTACTTCGCCGGGAAGGCGCGCGACCGGTGGCTCGCGCTGCAGACCGTCTGCACCGCGATCGCCGCGACGCTGTTCTTCGCGCTCGGCGGCGCGCTGGGTTCGGCCGGGTGGCGGACGCCGTTCTGGGCGTACGCCGTGAGCCTGGTCCTGCTTCCGCTGATGGCGATGTACATCTGGCAGCCGGAGCGCCCGCGCTCGGCCGGTGCCCGAAACCGGAAGCTCGTGCCGGTGCCGTGGAAGCTGCTGGCCGCGCCGCTGGTCGTGACGCTGTTCGGCGCCGTCGTGTTCTACGTGATCCCGGTGGAGTTCAGCTACATCCTGGACGAACTCGGCATCACCGCCAGCGGCACGATCGGTCTGGCCACCGCGATCACCAGCCTCGCGACCGTGGCCGGCGCGCTGACGTTCAGCCGGGTCTCCCGCCGGGGACCGGTCGCGTTGCTGCCGGTGGCGTTCGGGTTCGCGGCGGTGGGTCTGGGGATCGTCGCGGCCGCGGGCTCGATGCCGGTGGCGGTGGCCGGCGCGTCGATCGCGAGTTACGGCACCGGGCTCCTGCTGCCGACGCTGGTCACCTGGGCGATGAGCGTCCTGACGTTCGAGCAGCGCGGGCGGGGCACCGGGACCTGGACGGCGGCCTTCTTCATCGGCCAGTTCGTGTGCCCGCTGATCGTGCTGGCGCTGCAGGCGGGCGTCGACGGGCTGCTGGCCGCGATCGGCGTCCTGGCCGCGGCGTCGGCGGTGGCGGCGGTGGCCTCGGTCGCCGCCGGACGCGCCGGTCGCCTCCCCGCGGGCGCCGACGCCCACTGAGTCACCCCGGGGGCGCCGCGACGAGGCGGCGCCCCCGGCGGCATGCGGTGGGATTGAATCGCGTTGTCATCGTCACCTTTGCGTCATATAGCGAACCCCGCATATGTTGGCGCAGAGACGAGAGACAGCGAGGGTTCCATGCGCGACGCGGGCAAGCACGATCACGGTGCCGACGGCCACCGTGCCCACTCGCACGGCCACGGCCACTCCCACCCGATCAGCCCGGACGCCGACCGCCGCTGGCTGATCGCCGCCCTCACGCTGATCCTGGCGTTCATGGCCGGCGAGGTCGTCGTCGGCCTGGTCGCCGACTCGCTGGCCCTGCTCTCGGACGCCGCCCACATGCTCACCGACGCCGCGGCGATCGTCCTGGCGCTGATCGCGATGCGGCTGGCCGCGCGTCCGGCCAAGGGCAACTTCACCTACGGCTTCCGCCGAGTGGAGATCCTCTCCGCCCAGCTCAACGGGGCGACGCTCTGGGCGCTGGCGGCGGTGTTCGTCGTCGAGGCCATCGACCGGTTCCGCTACCCGCCGGACGTCGAGGGCGGTCTGGTCCTGGTGACCGCCGTGATCGGCATCGGCGTCAACGCGCTCGCGACCTGGTTCCTGTCCCGCGCCGACCGGCGTTCGCTCAACGTCGAGGGGGCGTTCCAGCACCTGCTGAACGACCTGTTCGCGTTCATCGCGACGGCGATTGCCGGCGCGGTCGTGCTGCTCACCGGCTGGGCCCGCGCCGACGCCGTGGCCACGCTGCTGGTCGCGCTGTCGATGGCCTACGCCGGGTGGGGTTTGCTGCGCGACTCCTGGAGGGTGTTCCTCGAGGCCGCGCCGCGTGGGCTGGACGTCGCGGCCATCGACAACGATCTGCACGCCGTGGAGGGTGTCGTCGACGTTCACGACCTGCACGTCTGGGAGGTGACGTCCGGGTTCCCGAACCTCTCGGCGCACCTCCTGCTCGCGCCGGACCAGAACTGCCACACCCGGCGGGAGGAGATCGCCGCGCTGCTGGCCGACCGGTACGGCATCCACCACACCACGCTCCAGGTCGACCACGTCCGCGAGCCGTTGATCGACCCGGCGGAGCTGCGGTCGGGCGGCCAACGCACCGACTCCGCGACACCGCACTGACCGCGACGCCGCTGTTCGTCCTCGCGGCGGGTCGGGAGCGATCTCCGCCGGGGCCTCAGGCCGGTCGTTCTCGTGCCGACGTTCGAGATGGTGCTCTCCGCCGTGACCCAGGCGGTGGCCGGTCGAACGTGGTTTCGAAGGAGCAACGGTGACCCAGCCCGCGAGTCTCATCGACGCCGACGCCAGTTCCGCGATCAAGACAGCGACGCTCGCGCTGCTCGTCCAGGAACGGCTCGTGCTCACGGTGAACGCGAAGACCGGTGTCGTGTTGGCCGTCAACGCGCGAGTGGTCGAACTGGCCGATCGTCCGATCGAAGCGTTGATCGGGCAGCGCCTGGACGCGCTCTGGTCGATCTCCTCGGTCGCGGTCGAGAAGCTGCTCAGCACCGGCCGTCGCGGCGAGTTCGTCGAAGAGGTCATCCAGATCGCCGACGGGCACGGGAAGCCGCGCTGGCTCCGCCTCAACTGCGGCCCGATCCTCGGCGCCGACGACGGCCCGGCGGCAGCGAAGACCAGGGGTAAGGACCCCGAGCAGGTGCTGGTCACCGCGTACGACATCACCAAGGACCGGGAGCAGGTCGGGGAGCTGCGCGGACGCTCCGCCGCGATCGATCGGGCCCAGGCCGTCATCGAGTTCGACCTCAACGGTGAGGTCCTCACCGCGAACGACAACTTCCTCCAGCTCACCGGCTACTCGCTGGAGGACGTCGTCGGCCAGCACCACCGCATGTTCGTTCCGGTGTCCCACGCACAAAGCGACGAGTACGCGAAGTTCTGGGAGCGGCTGCGCGCCGGTGAGATCGAGAACGGCGAGTACAAGCGGATCGGCCGCGGCGGACGAGAGGTGTGGATCCGGGCGACCTACAACCCGATCTTCGACCTCGAGGGCCGCCCCTACAAGATCGTCAAGTACGCGCTCGACGTCACCGACACCAAGTTGGTCAACGCGGAGTACGAGGGCAAAGTCAACGCGATCAGCCGCGCCCAGGCGGTGATCGAGTTCGACCTGGACGGCAACGTCCTGACCGCCAACGAGAACTTCCTCGACACGATGGGGTACACGCTCGAGGAGATCGTCGGTCAGCACCACCGGATGTTCGTCGACGACGCGCAGGCTCGGGGGAGTGCCTACCGCATCTTCTGGCAGAAGCTGGCCCACGGCGAGTTCGAGTCCGGCGAGTTCAAGCGGTACGGCAAGGACGGCAAGGAGGTCTGGCTGCAGGCCTCCTACAACCCGATCTTCGACCTCGAAGGCCGGCCGGTGAAGGTCGTCAAGTACGCCGTCGACGTCACCGCGCAGAAGATGCGCAACGCCGAATTCGAGGGCAAGGTCAACGCGATCGACCGGGCGCAGGCCGTGATCGAGTTCGGCCTCGACGGCCGCATCCTGACCGTGAACAACGCGTTCCTGGAGGTCACCGGCTACACCGCAGACGAGGTCGTCGGTCAGCACCATCGGATGTTCGTCGACCCCCTCTATGCGGCCAGCGACGGCTACCGGTCGTTCTGGCAGCGGCTCAGCCACGGCGAGTTCGAGTCCGGCGAGTACAAGCGATACGGGAAGGGCGGTAGGGAGATCTGGCTGCAGGCTTCCTACAACCCGATCTTCGACCTGGACGGGCGGCCGATGAAGGTCGTCAAGTACGCCACCGACGTCACCGCGCAGAAGACGCGGAACGCGGAGTTCGAGGGCAAGGTCAACGCGATCGACCGGGCGCAGGCGGTGATCGAGTTCGATCTCGAAGGCACGGTGCTGACCGCGAACGACAACTTCCTCCGCCTCACCGGATACACCCGCGACGAGGTGATCGGCAGGCACCACCGGATGTTCGTCGAGCCGCGCGAGGCCAACAGCGACGCGTACGCGAATTTCTGGGAGCGGCTCGGCCGGGGCGAGTACGAGTCCGGCGAGTACCTACGGGTCGGCAAGGGCGGCGCGGAGGTCTGGATCCAGGCCACCTACAACCCGATCCTCGATCTCGACGGGAAGCCGGTGAAGGTCGTCAAGTTCGCGCTCGACGTCACCGGGTCCAAGCTGCGCAACGCCGAGTTCGAGGGCAAGGTCAAGGCGATCGACCGGGCGCAGGCGGTGATCGAGTTCGATCTCGAAGGCACGGTGCTGAGCGCGAACGACAACTTCTTGCGGACGATCGGCTACTCGTCGCGCGAGATCATCGGGCAGCACCACAGCATGTTCTGCGCTCCGGAGTACATCACGTCCGTGGAGTACCGCGACTTCTGGCTGCGGCTGCGGAAGGGTGAGTTCGTGTCCGGGCGGTTCCACCGGGTGGGCAAGTACAACCGGGACGTCTGGATCCAGGCCACGTACAACCCGATCTTCGACCTGGCCGGCCAGCCGGTGAAGGTCGTGAAATACGCCGCGGACATCACCGAGCAGGTGCAGCTCGAACAGCTGCTGACGAACAAGACCCGCGAGCTGAGCGAGACCGTGACCGCGCTGACGACCTCGATCGACGAGATCGTGGTCAGTGCCAGCACCGCCAGCGGGATGGCGGGTTCGACGCAGGAGAACGCCGAGACGGGGTTCGAGGAGCTGCGCAAGTCCATCGAGGCGATCGACCTGATCGAGAGGTCGTCGGAGGAGATCGCTTCGATCGTCAACGTGATCGGGGAGATCGCGAGCCAGACGAACCTGCTCGCGTTCAACGCGTCGATCGAGGCGGCCCGCGCCGGCGAGCACGGCGTGGGCTTCTCGGTCGTGGCGGGTGAGGTGCGGAAGCTCGCCGAACGGTCGTCGGACGCCGCTCGTGAGATCAGCAAGCTCATCGCCGAGTCGGCCAACCGGGTGAGCCAGGGTTCGTCGGTGTCGCGGAAGGCGCAGGAGGCGTTCGCCGAGATCCTCAAGAGCGTCCGGCAGACCACCGATTCGATCCAGCACATCGCCGCGACGACGCAGGAGCAGCAGGCCGCGTCGCACCGGGTCAGCGAGATCATCAGCTCGCTGACCGCGGCGGGTGAGCGGGAGAAGGCGGAGTCGCGGTGACGCTGCTGGTCGAGCGGCCCAGCGGCGGCCCGGCCGGGCCCGGCCCCGGCGGCTCAGGCGGCTCAGGCGGGTCGGGTGCACTCGGTGACACCGGCCCCGGCGGTCACGGCCCGAGCGGCCGCGATCCCGGCGGCCGCGCCGACTCCGGCCCGGGTGGAGCCCTGGGCAGCGGCGCAGGGCAGGACCTCGCCCGGACCGGGGTCGACACGACGGTCTACGGAGTGTTCACGATCGGACCCGCCCAGGTGGCGCTGCCGCTCTCCGAGCTGCGTGAGGTCATCCCGTGCCCGTCCGAGTTCGCCCAGCTGCCGGCCCGCGCGGTCGGCCTGGTCGGCGCCGTGAACCTGCGCCACCTCGTCATCCCGGTGCTCGATCTGCGTCGGGTGATCGGGATCGAGGACGGCCGCGGCAACGACGTCATCGTCGTCGTCGCCCGGGAAGGCCAGGTGTTCGGCCTGCTCGCGGACGAGATCCGTGGAGTGACCCGAGTCCCCGTCGACGGCCTGATGGAGATGGCGGTCGGTGGGGGGTCGCGTTCGCTGTTCCGGGAGACGTTCGAGCAGCCCGACGACGGCAGCGTCGTCTCGGTGCTGGACTCCGCCGCCCTCGTCGCGCTACCGGGCTTCCCGGTCGTCCGCGAGACCGGGACCCACGGCCGGACCGCGACGGCCGCGACGGGAGCCGCCGCGATGGGGGCGGCCGCGATGGGAGCGGCCGCAGGGGCCGGGGACACCAACCGGCGCGTCGTCATGCTGCTGCGCTGCGCGGAGATCGGCCTCTCGATCGACGTCAACCACGTCCACTCGGTCATTCCGAAGCTCGTCGTCCGCCCGTCGCCGCTGGTGGGCGACGCGTGCCTGGGGGTCGTGACGCTGGGCGGGATCTCGGTACCGGTGGTCGACTCGCTGCAGGTGCTGGGCCTGGGGACGTTGCCGACGAACGACGCCGAGCGGGGAGTGGTGCTGAGTGTGCCGCGCGGGCTCGTCGTGCTGAGCGTCTCCGACGTCACGAACATCGAGTCGGTGCCGGCGACCGACGTGCTGCCGCTGCCGGCGGCCGGGATGGCGGGCAACCCGTTCCTGCAGGGTGCTCTGCTGATCCCGGGCAAGGGCCAGAACCTGGTGGTGGACGGTGCAGCGCTCTGCTCCGACCCCCAACTCGACAACCTCGCCAACATGGGGATGCCGCTGGAGCGGGCGGCCGGGAGCCCGTCCGACGGAACCCGCGGCCGGACCGACCGGCGACCGCAGCACGTGCGAACGGACGACGTGCCGGAGGGTCGGCGGGTCGTGCCGGTCGTCAAGAAGTTCCTCACGTACAACGCCGGCGTGGACGTGGCGAGCCCGCTCGTCCAGATCTCCGAGATCCTGCCGTACCCGACCGACTACATTCCGCTCGACGGGGTGGGGCAGACGGTCCAGGGCGTGTTCACCCATCGGCGGGCGACGGTGCCGCTGATCTGCCTGACCTCGCTGCTCGGGCGTAGCGAGCAGGTCGACCGGTCCACGGCGCGGGTGCTGCTGGTCGACGCAGCCGGCGGGTACGTCGGCTTCATCGTGCCGGCGCTGAACGCGATCGAGGAGTCGATCTGGGAAGAGACGGAGGACGAGGAGCGCGGCGTGGGCACCGACGCGCTCAGCCGTCGCCTGGTGAAGGTCGGCACCCCGGAGGCGGGGCGGATGCTTCCCGAGATCGACCTCCAGCGCCTAGCGCTCGCGACCTGACCCGCCGGTCCGGCCGCGCGGGGCTCAGGCCTTCGGCGGCGTCGGCATCTGACGGCGGCGAGGGCCTTCCAGCGAGACGTCGTCGAGCATCTTCGTCGACCAACTGATCGCCGACAGGTACGCCTCGGTCGGCTCCACCGGCCCGGTCAGCGCCGCGAGCTCGCCGACCGCGCCTTCCTCGTAGTGCCGCACGGCCGTGAGGATCTCGCCCAGGTCGCCGGCGCCCTCGGTCAGCGCCGACCGCACGTCGTCGGCGAGCGGGAGCTCCTGGGCCAGCGCCGCGACCGGGCGTCCGACCAGATCGGCGATGCCGGAGAGCAGGCCGATCGTGAACGCGGTGCTTCCCGGCAGGTGCTGGTACTCCGCGGTGGTCTGGCACAGCCTGGCCCGCGTCATCGTCGTCGCCAACTGGTCTTCGGTGGCGTCCGAGACGTCGGTGAGCAGCATCAGCGTGACCCACTGCCGCACCTTGTCCAGCCCGAGGAACACCGCGGCCTCGTGCACCGACGACACCCGCACGGTGAGCCCGGACGCCGCGGCGTTGGTCGCCCGCAACAGCCGGTACGCCAGCGTCGGGTCGAGCGCGACCCGGTCGACCACCTCGTCGTACTTCACGTCCTCCGCGCTCAACGCCGCGAGCAACTGCAGCCGGCTCACCCGGGCCGGTGAGAGCCCGGTCGTGGAGAGCACGTGCGGCCGCCCGAGGATGTTGCCGCGGAACAGGTCGAACCCCAGCAGGAACGCGACCTGGAGCTGCTCCTCGGTCTCCAGCCGTTCGGCGATCAGCCGGAGGTGCGGATACTCCCGGCACCGCTGGATCGTCTGGTCGACGGCGGCCGGGTCCGCGCCACGCATGTCGATCATCACGTAGCTGGCGATGTCGAGCAGCCGCTCGTGCCCGCTGCCCCAGACGAACGCGCTCAACGCGATCGTGAAGCCGCGTTCGACCAGTGCGGTCGCGCCGGCGACGACCTCGTCGTCGATCTCCAGGGACGGAACGATCACCAGCGCGGCGTGCCCGGAGTCGAACGGGATCGGCAGCTCACCGACCAGGAACTCCCTGGTCACGTTGATGAAGCAGGCCTTGGAGCCGACCAGCTGTTCGAGCCCGAAGTCGGTGAACGCCGAGATGATGACCCGGCTGGTCCCGTACGGACCGCGACAGGTGGCCCGCGGTGCGTCCGCGGCGTCGCGGAACGACAACTCGTAGGCCACCACGTCGCCGGTTTGGTCGTAGATCCCTTGTCGCCCGACGTGGACGAGCGGTGCCGACAGGTCGGTCGGCGGACGGACGAGCATGCCCAAAGACTAGGACAAAAACTGCAAAAACCCTATTACGGACGCTACGCGTCGACGCGTGGCTGGTCGGCGTTCGTTCACGCCGATCCAGTGCCGGCCGGTTCGGCCCCTGCCACCTGCGGCTCCACTGCCCCGGCCGCCGTGATCGGCAGCACGGGGGTGTCGCGCGACGGCACGAGCCAGGCGCCGGTCGGCCCGTGCACCGCCCGCGGCTCCGGGAAGGCGAACAACAGCGCGGTGTAGAGCACCGCCGCCAGCCCCAGCGAGAGCGGCAGGCTGATGTCGACGCCGTTCGCGAGGTCCCCGAGCGGGCCGACGAACTGCCCCGGAATGTTCGTGAACAGCACCGCCACCGCCGCGGACGCCAGCCACGCGGTCAGGCCACGCCAGTTCCAGCCGTGGCTGAACCAGTACCGGCCGCCACGCTGGCGCCGGTTGAAGACCTGCAGCGCATCCGGGTCGTACCAGCCGCGCCGGGTGACGAAGCCGACGATCATCACGACCATCCAGGGGGCGGTGCAGGTGACGATCAGGACGGCGAACGTGCTGATGCTCTGTACCAGATCGAACGCGAACCGGCCCAGGAAGATGAACCCGATCGAGAGCGTGCCGATCAGCAGCGTCGCCTGGACCCGGGAGAACCGCGGGAACACGCTCGAGAAGTCCAGCCCGGTGCCGTAGAGGGCGGTGGTGCCGGTCGACAAACCACCGATCAGCGCGATCAGGCAGAGCGGCAGGAAGTACCAGGTGGGCGCGATCGACAGCAGCCCACCGACGTAGTTCGGCGCGGCCGGGTCGAGGTAGTCGGCGGCCTTCGTCGCGATGATCGACGCGGTCGTCAGACCGAACAGGAAGGGGATGATCGTCGCGACCTGTGCCAGGAACGCCGCGCCGATCACCCGGCGCTTCGGCGTCTCCGCCGGGATGTACCGGGACCAGTCGCCGAGGAAAGCGCCGAACGAGATCGGGTTCGAGAGCACGATCAGCGCCGCACCGATGAACGACGGGACGAACAGCTCCGCGTTCGCGCCATCGACGAAGATGCCCGGGTACGACGGGTCGAAGTCACCGGCGAACGCGATCGCACCGAGCACGAACAGCGCGGTCGCACCGGTGATCGCGATCTTGTTCACCAGCAGCATGAAGCGGAACCCGTAGACGCAGACGACGAGCACCAGGCCGGCGAAGAGCGCGTACGCCACCGCGAAGGCCGGCGTGCTCTCCGGTAGTCCCACCAGCCGGTTCGCGCCGCCGACCAGCGCGTCGCCCGAGCTCCAAACCGAGATCGAGAAGAACGCGATCGCGGTGAGCAGCGAGAGGAACGACCCGACGACCCGCCCGTGCACACCCAGGTGGGCCGAGGACGAGACCGCGTTGTTCGTGCCGTTGGTGGGCCCGAACACGGCCATCGGCGCGAGGATCACCGCGCCGACGACGAGCCCGAGCAGCGTCGCCGCGAGCCCTTGCCAGAACGACAGGCCGAACAAAATCGGGAACGCGCCGAGCACACAGGTGGCGAACGTGTTCGCACCGCCGAACGTCAGGCGGAAGAGGTCGAACGGACTCGCCGTGCGGTCGACGTCCGGGATGCGGTCGACGCCGTATTGCTCGACCTCGGTGACTCTGGGCGCTTCGGCGCGCGGAACGGAAGAAGACATGGCGGGCCTCCGAGAGGGGGTGGTGGGGGCGCCGGGGACGGTGGTCAGGCGAGCCGGTTGCGGGCCAGCACGGAGAGCAACTCGTAGGCGACGTGAGCGGCGGCGACGCCGGTGATCTCGGCGTGGTCGTACGCCGGGGCGACCTCGACCAGGTCGGCGCCGATGACGTTCAGCCCCACCAGGCCGCGGAGCGTGTTGAGGAGTTCGCGGCTGGTCAGGCCGCCGGCCTCCGGTGTGCCGGTGCCCGGCGCGTGCGCCGGGTCCAGGATGTCGATGTCCACCGACACGTAGACCGGTCCGCTCCCCAAGCGGCGGCGCATCCGGGCGACGACGTCCGCGACGCTGCTCGTCTCGTAGTCGTCCGCGCGGATCACCTGGAAGCCCAGCACGCCGTCCGCGGTGAGGTCCTCGGCGGTGTAGAGCGGGCCCCGGATGCCGATGTGCAGGCACCGCTCGGGGTCGAGCAGCCCTTCCTCGGCCGCCCGGCGGAACGGCGTCCCGTGCGTGGTGGGTTCGCCGAAGTAGGTGTCCCAGGTGTCCAGGTGCGCGTCGAAGTGCACGACGCCGATCGGTCCGTGCGCGGCGGCGGCCGCCCGCAGCAGCGGCAACGCGATCGTGTGGTCGCCGCCGAGCGTCAGCAGCTTGGTGCTCTCGTAGGCGCGGGCTGCCGCCTCGATCGTGGCGACCGCCTCGCTGATGTCGAACGGGTTGACCGCGAGGTCACCGGCGTCCACCACCTGCTGCACGGCGAACGGTGCGACGTCGAGCGCCGGGTTGTACGGGCGCAGCAGCTTGCTGGCCGTGCGGATGTGGTTCGGGCCGAACCGTGCGCCGGGCCGGTAGCTGACACCCGAGTCGAACGGGACGCCGAGCACCGCCACGTCGGCGGCGGGAACCTCGTCGGCGCGCGGCAGTTGCGCGAACGTCGACGGGCCGGCGTACCGCGGGATGCGGGAGTTGTCGACGGGACCGACCGGAGGCTGCGGCGTGGACATGCGGGAACGGTAAGGGTCCGCCCGGGCTGCGGACATGGACGCCACGGAGAAGTTATGACGACGACATGGACAATGGGGCCATGCCGTTCACCCTGGCTCACCTGCTCGCGACCCCCGCGCTCCGGCTGGCACTCGCTCCCGGCGCACCACCAGCGGGCAGCCCGGCGCTGAGCCGGCCGATCAGCGCGGCGCACGTCTCCGAGCTGACCCGTCCGGGACCGTGGCTCCAGGGCGGCGAGCTCCTCATGACCGTCGGCCTGCTGCTGCCGATGGACGCGGCGTCCTGCCGGGCCTACGTCGAGGACCTGCGGCGCGCCGGTGCGTGTGCGCTGGGCTTGGGTCTCGGGCGGGAGTTGCCGTACCAGATGGCGCCGGAGCCGCTGGTGGCCGCCGCGGCGGACATCGGCTTGCCGCTGCTCACGGTGCCGGAGGAGGTGCCGTTCATCGCGGTGACCAAAACGGTGTTCGCCGCGCAGGCCGCCGAGGAACGGCGGGCGCTGGAACGCGCGCTCGAGGTGCAGCGCCGGCTCACCGCGGCAGCCGCGGCGGGCGGGGTCGCGGGCATCCTCGGCGCCTGGCACCACGCGACCGGGCTGGCGGCGGGCGTCCTCGACCTGGTGGGGCGACCGCTGGCCACGGCCGGGGAAGCCGCTACCGCGCTGGTCGACGAGGCCGTCGCCGTCCTACCCACGATGGCCAGGCACGGCCTGCGTGGGAGCGCCGTCGTCGACCTGCCCGGTCGGCGGGCCAGCGTGCAGCCGGTCGGGGCGGCGCGGCTGCGGGGGTACGCGGTGGTGGCCGGAACTCCCGGACCGCTGCTGCCGGTGCTGGTCTCCCTGCTCTCGCTGGAGATGGAGCGTCGGCACCTGGCGGGCGACCCGGAGCGTCGTCGGCGGGTCGCCGTGCTGGGCCGGTTGCTCGCGGCGGACGCCGGACGAGCAGCCGAACTGCTCACCGGTCTGGGCGTCACCACCCGGACGCTGCGCGGCGTCGCGATCGAGGCCACCGCCGAGGGCGCTGCCGACCTGGCCGCCGACATCGCGCTGGCGTTGCCGGGCGGGCTGGTGCGGGTGGCGTCCGGCGGCGCGGTCGTCGAGCTGCTCGCACCCGACGAGACCGCCGTCGCCCCACTGCTGGACCGGTTCGCGGCAGGGCGACCGGCCGGTATCGGTGGTGCGGTGGAGCCGGGTACCGCCGCGACCAGCCTGCGGCAGGCCGTCGCGCTGCTCCCGGCCAGCGTTCGCGCAGGTCGTCCGCTCTCCGCGGACGAGGGGGTCACCAGCCGGTTGCTCTGGGAGCTGGCGCCGCCCGACGTGCTGCGCGGGTTCGCCGACACCGTGCTCGCGGCCCTCGACGAGACGCTCACCGACACCCTGCGGGCGTGGTTGGAGCAGAACAGCTCGCTCGAGGACGCCGCGACCGAGCTGGGCGTCCACCGCCACACCGTCCGCAACCGGCTCGACCGGGTCGAGCGCCTCACCGGCCGGTCCCTGGCCGTCGCCGCCGACCGCCACGAACTCTGGCTAGCCCTCCGCCTCCGCGAGGTCGCGGTTGCCGGAGCGACGCCAGGGGAACGCGACCGGGAAAGGAGGTAGTCATGTCCGTAACCGCACTCCACGATCTGCCGCTCGGTGACCGCGACGCGCACTGGGACGGCGCGGCGGCCGAGAAGCGCGTCCGGGCCTGAGCGGGCGCGGAGGACGAGCCGAACGAGAAGTACCGCAATGCCCACGTCTGGTACGACAAGGACCGTAAAGACAGTTCACCGCCTACAAGCTCCTGATCGCCGACGTCGTCGACGGGAGCGCGGCCCGCTGAGAACGACGCTGCCCGCCGTCTCGGTCGGTTGTGACCACAGAACGGTCACGGCCCTCCCTGCGACGGAGGGGCAGCGCCGCTCCCAGCGGGCTCCAGTCAGAACGAAACGCCTGCGGCGCTTCGAGTTAAGTGCAGTCATGTGTCCGATGCTGGTGCCGGGGGAGCGACGCAGCATTGCCGGTGAGCGAAGGACGGCACCCGTCCGGCGCTGNCCTGCGGCGCTTCGAGTTAAGTGCAGTCATGTGTCCGATGCTGGTGCCGGGGGAGCGACGCAGCATTGCCGGTGAGCGAAGGACGGCACCCGTCCGGCGCTGACCTGCAGAGGAGCACGAATGCCCACGATCACCACCACTGACGGCACCGAGATCTTCTACAAGGACTGGGGCACCGGCCAGCCGGTCGTCTTCAGCCACGGCTGGCCGCTCAACGGTGACGCCTGGGACAACCAGCTGAAGCTCGTCGCCGACAACGGCTTCCGGGGTATCGCGCACGACCGCCGCGGGCACGGCCGGTCCACCCAGACCTACACCGGCAACCACATGGACACCTACGCCGACGACCTGGCCGCGCTGATCGAGCAGCTCGACCTCCGGGACGTCATCCTGGTCGGGCACTCGACCGGCGGCGGCGAGGTCACCCGGTACCTGGGCCGCCACGGCAGCGAGCGGGTCGCGAAGGCCGTGCTGCTCGGCGCGGTGCCGCCGATCATGCTCCAGTCGGACGACAACCCGGAGGGCACGCCGCTCGCGGCGTTCGACGACATCCGGAACGGCGTCCTGGCCGACCGTTCGCAGTTCTACCGGGACCTGAGCGTGCCGTTCTACGGCGCCAACCGCGAGGGCTCGAACATCTCGGAAGGCACTCGCGAGTCGTTCTGGCTCTGGAGCATGCAGGTCGGTGTGGCCGCCGCCTACGACTGCGTCAAGCAGTTCTCCGAGTCCGACTTCCATGCCGACCTCGCGAAGATCGACGTCCCGGTGCTCGTCGTGCACGGTGACGACGACCAGATCGTGCCGATCGCCGCGGCGGCACTGAAGACCGAGAAGATCGTCAAGGACGCCACGCTGAAGGTGTACGAGGGCGCGCCGCACGGCATCGTCGGCAGCTCGTACGAGCAGCGCTTCAACGACGACCTGCTCGCGTTCGCGAAGGCCTGATCCACCCGCGCGCGGCGCAGGCCCGCAGCGCGTGAATGGGCGGCTCGCACTGCGAGCCGCCCTTTCGCACGCGAGCGGTCAGTGTGTCCGACTTCGCCGGGCCGCCGGGGTCAGACGCGGAAGCGGCTGACGATCGCCTGCAGCTGGTTGGACATGCGGGCCAGCTCCTCGGCCGACTGCTGCGTCTCCGCGACCGTCGCGGTGGTGGTCCGGGCCGCGGTCGCGACACCGGCCACGTTGGCGGCGATGCTGGTCGACCCGGTCGAGGCCTCAGCGATCGAGCGGCTCATCTCGTT